>JBDSXS010000190.1:0-26444 GCA_039926045.1 Ferruginibacter sp. | reverse complement strand
GGAAGCCAACCATACGCACCAGTATTTCGCCCAGCGGTGCTGTGGGCGCTGATGTGAACGAGATCATCAACATGTTCCGGTTCAGGAGGAATAAACAGCTAAAAGCTTTCCAGGCAAGACTGGAACAGCAGGAACAGGATAAATTTGTAAGCTACCGTTTCAATAAAACATTTGTGAGAAGAATTACACAATTACAGGGGGCCGAACTGGATACATTTATGGTTCGATATTTACCTACTTATGAATTTGCAAGCACCGCTGATGAAGTTACTTTCAATAAATATATTTTAAACGCATCGTATGCTTTTAAAATTGAATTATTAAAGTCGGATGCCAAAAAATAAAAAAAGAGAAGTATTTTTCATGTTCAAACTGCTGACATGAAAAAATTCTTTTTGTTTTCCTTGCTATTTATTTCCCTGCATGTAACTGCGCAAAACGACGCTCTCCCTTCCTTTATAAAAGACAGCCTGGATAATTATGTGAACAAGGCTCTTGCCGATTGGCAAATTCCCGGCGTTGCTGTTTGCATAGTTAAGAACGGCAAAGTTGTTTTCATGAAAGGTTATGGCGTAAGAGAATTAAATGGTATAGATAAAGTTGATGAGAATACACTTTTTATGATCGGCAGCAACAGCAAGGCTTTTACAGCAACTGCTATTGCTATGCTGGATGCAGAAAAAAAATTATCCCTGGATGATAAAGTACAAAAATGGTTACCCGATTTCAAATTGTATGATCCCTGGGTTGCCAAAGAAGCAAATATCAGGGACCTCCTATGCCATCGTTTGGGATTTGAAACCTTCCAGGGCGATTTTATGTTCTTTGATTCTGATCTCAGCACCGCAGAAGTAAGAGATAAAATGGGAAAACTAAAACCCTTGTACAGCTTTCGCAGCAAGTGGGGCTATACCAACAGCGCTTTTATGACAGCAGGAGAGATCATTCCAAAAGTAACAGGTAAAACATGGGCTCAGTATATTACGGAAAATATTTTTAAGCCACTTGGTATGAATAATACCCTTGCACTGTCAAAAGACATCAAGTCTGCTGCTAACAGATCAGTGGCGCATACTGTTGTCATGGGTGAATTAAAAAAGATCCCCTATGGAAATATTGATAACCTTGCTCCTGCCGGCAGTATTTCATCATCAGCAAATGATATGAGCAAATGGGTGATGGTTCTGCTTAACGGCGGCAAACTGAATGGAAAAGAAATTATTCCTGCATCAGCGATCGGGCAAACAAGAACACCGCATTCCATTCTTGGCAATGGAGGACATATGTTCAACAAATCGCATTTTGCTTTGTATGGCCTTGGTTGGTTCCTGGAAGAATATGCAGGCCGGAAAATTGTGTCGCATACCGGTGGCGTAAATGGATTTGTAACCAGTGTTTGCCTGGTGCCCGAAGAAAAACTCGGCATTATAGTATTAACCAATACGGATGCCAATAATTTTTATGAAGCGCTCCGCAATGAAATAGAAGATGCTTATCTCGGATTACCCTATCGCAATTACAGTAAAGTGTATCTCGATTATCAACTGGAAGATGAAAAGGAAAAAGATAAACAATACAAGGCAATAAAAGATTCAATTGCTATGAATCCGAAAACAGCATTGCCACTTACTGCTTATGCAGGAGACTACATGCATGATGTGTATGGCACCATGAATATTAAGATCGAAAATGGCAAACTCATCATGCGGTTTGAACACCACAAAGGAAGATATGGCACACTAGAGCCGCTTGGGAGCAATCGTTTTTTCTGTACCTACAGCGATCCTTTGTATGGTATGAAAAAACTTGAATTTACTGTTGAAAATAAAAAAGTACGATCACTAACAGTAAGAGTAGCCGACTTTGTAGAATTTACGCCTTATGAATTTAAAAAAGCCCCATCCCCCCCTTCCCCGAAGGGGAAGGGGTAAGTTGCTTTAAACAAAAAAGATGTAATAATGTTTCCAGTAAACCCAATTCTCTTTTATGAACCAACTGCACAATGAGCTGAAAAAAGAATTCCAGTTAGAAAGGCTGATCCTTTTCAGCGATGCCGTTTTTGCCATTGCCATTACTTTACTTGTAATAGAACTTAAGGTTCCTGAAATTGACAGATCCATACTTACAGAAGGCAAACTGCTGGAAGCGCTTGGCCACCTCATCCCAAAATTTTTTGGCTTTGTAATTAGTTTTATGTTCATTGGAATTTACTGGACGGTACATCACCGCATGTTTGGTTACGTGGTAAATTATACCCCCAAACTGTTGCGCCTTAACCTGCTGTTTTTATTTGCCGTTGCCCTGATGCCTTTCAGCACTGCATTTTACAGTGAGTATGTAATGAAGCACATGATTACGCCTGTTATTTTTTATACCGGCAACATCGTACTGCTTGGATTTTTTAACCTGTTGATGTGGCGTCATATCAGCAATCCAAAAAATAAACTGTCGGAAGGTTTAAGCCAGTCAGATGCAAGGTATTTTTCTTTAAGAGCCATTGTGGTTCCTGTTATGTTCACGCTGTTTGCATTTATATACCGGGTGAACCCCTTCATTTCTTCCTGGTTGCCCCTTTTCATTCCCCTGGTGATGAGGCTGATAAAAAAACAACACGATAAAAAAAATAAACCAATAAACGAAACAACACAAGAACATGGAACCTGAACAACTAACCCTTGGCATTGGCACAAGATTACAACACACACAATTTGGGCCCGGCGTAATTGTTGGTGTTAAATATGCCACTTATCTCATTTCATTTATCCATCATGGTATAAAAGAAATTGACAAGACCGACAGTAACCTGGATGAGATCATTGCAGAAAATGTTACAACAGAAGTAGAAACCGTTTCGGCAGTTGAAAGATCTTTATTAAAGATATTAAGGCAGTGGGGCGATGTTGTAGAAATTGTTCCCATTGGTGATAAATGGATCGGTGGAACCATGAGTTTACAAACTGCAGATAAAACCCTGAAGCCAAAAGAAATTCCGATCGATGATTTTTTTCATAAAATAGTCATGCTGCGTGACCGGCTTCGGGTGCTGGAACAAAACATCAACAGCCATAAAAAACTCACCGACGAAGAAAAGGTGAACATACAACAGTATATTACCCGTTGCTATGGGTCGTTAACCACTTTTAATGTGTTGTTTAAAAATAAGGAGCAGTGGTTTGTGGGGGATAAAGGCGGTAAAGAGTGATCTTAAAAAATGCCGGACAAATTATTTTTTTAATAAGTTTTTGAGGCTGAACGGATTTCCTGCTTTCCTGTTGACAGCTGTGAACGCCGGTTTCGGAAAATAGATAAGTCTTCTTATATTGCAGGCTGGATAAGCAATTCAACCCGGTTGTATATCATTTTTTTAAGCTATTTTATGAAACCTGTCTACCTGAAAACCTGCCTGCAAAAAACATTCTTACCCGCATTATTAATGTGCTCTATATTAGCCAATGCCGGCTACCGGAACGATGATGAGAAAAAGATCGTCATTGAAAATAAAAAACAAAGTTTTTTATTTAAGCAGGCCCAGGGCGCTAACCCCGTACTGATAAAAGAAAACAATGTAACCGATTTCAGGAGTATTGCCACCGCAAGGATGATCTACACCGAAATGTATAATGACAATGAAACGATTGATGACATCGCTGTAAATGTAAGGAACAGGCCGTACCGGGGGGTAGATATAAAATATGATTACTATTCCATTAAGGATATTTTTTATTCTGATGCCAGGATCTGCCATTTTGAAATCCCTTTTGATGAAACCGGCGTGCCGGCAAAAGTTACACTGAGTAAAACCCACAACGATCCAAGGTATTTTACCAGGGTTTATTTTACAGAAGAATATTTTGTACAAAGAAAAGAAATACAGTTCATCATACCGAAGTGGATGAAATGCGAACTGAAGGAATATAATTTCAACAACAATGATATTAAAAGTTCGGTTACATATGACGGTAAACTGGATGCGGATGTTTACACCTATATCATGAAAGACCTGCCCCCATTCAGTTCGGAGCCGAATGAACAGGGCATGGCCTACAATTTTCCCCACGTGCTTGTGCTGTGCAAAGAAGCCAATACAGCAAGCGGCCTACAAACGTATTTTAAAACCATTGAAGACCAATATAAATGGTGCTATGATATCGTAAAAGACCTTACAGATGATGATGCCGCATTGAAAGTACAGGCAGAAGAGATCACTAAAGGAATGACCGGCGACGTTAACAAGGTAAAAGCCCTGCTCAATTGGGTACACCAGAACATCCGTTACATTGCTTATGAAGACGGTATTGCAGCTTTTAAACCAGCCAAAGCATCGGAGGTAATGAAAAAAAAATACGGCGATTGTAAGGGTATGGCGAATTTACTGAAAGGCCTGATCAAAAATATCGGGCTTGATGCAAGGCTTTGCTGGATTGGTACCAACCATATACCCTACGACCTGGCCACACCATCGCTGAGCGTACACAACCATATGATCGCCGCCTGGCTCACCAATGGCAAAACTTATTTTTTAGATGGTACCGAAACCAATATTGCATTTGATCAATATGCAGAACGTATTGCGGGGCGGCAGGTTTTGATAGAAAATGGTGACAAATATATCCTGACCCATATACCGCAGGTTGTGGCAGAACAAAATACACAAAAGGAAAAACGGGTATTGAGCATTGAGGGGCAAAACCTGGTTGGCACTGCGGAGCATATTTACCGGGGTGAGGCAAGAAGCGATATGATCAACCATATCATGGGTATAAAAAGAGAGAATACTGAAAAGGCCCTGAATAATTACCTGGCTGATAACAACCAGGATTATGTTATTGGCAATTTAAAAAGATCTGATATACCGGGTGTTGATTCGGTATTAAAAATAGGATATGACATAGCGTTTAAAAACGGGGCATCGGTTTTTGGAAATGAAATATATCTCGATCTTGATTTTAGAAAAGATTTTAACGACTTTATTATAGATACTGCCAAGCGCATGCACAACCTGCAACTTTCAAATAAACTCTTCATAGATGAAGAAACAGCATTGACCATACCGGCAGGTTATAAGATCGGTACTTTACCAGCCAACCTTTCCCTGCAGAACAGTACAATGGACATCAGCATCACCTATAAAGTTGAAGGCAATAAATTGCTTTACCATAAACTACTTAAAATAAAACAAATACTTTTAAAGAAGGAGGATTTCGGGCTTTGGAATAAACAGATCGAACAACTATCCGGCAAATATAAAGAGCAGGTTGTGCTTGCAAAATAACCCGGTCTTTTTTTTAAATTAATGAAGAGCACTAAAACCAGCAAACTTAAATACCACTATGAAAAAAATTATCATAACGCTATTTACCACGCTATGTATTTTTTCTGCCATGGCGCAGAACAATGACTATGTTGAAATGGCAAAAGAAGTAGACCAGGAAGTATGGGCTGACAAGGATCCTATTTTTAGTACCAACAAATTACCCGAAGCTTATAAAAATGAATCGGCGGTGATACTGGGGAGAAAACAAACGGTTGAAACCAGTTCGGAGCGCAAAGGCAGGTCGTTGTTATACGTGGGTAAAATGCACAGCACCATTAAAAGAACATACAGGGAAAGGATCTTCATCAACGACCAGGTATCGTTAAATGAATATTCGGAGATCAATTTTATGCAACTCCAAAGCAAACAGAATGGAGCGCTTTCCAGGGTGCGTAATTATACATTTATGGGCATTAAGGTTGTTAAGCCAGATGGCACACAGCAAAAGATCAATGTAGATGAAGCAGCCGTAAAACTGGATGAGACAAAAGACGGTAAAAAAAATAAGATCGCCGTACCCAACCTTGCTATTGGTGATGTAATAGATTATTACATAGTTTATTTTGACCAGGCCCGTACAGACAAGGACCTGGATTATTTAACCTTTTTTTTGGGCGATGAGTATCCCATTGTAAACCTGAGTATAAAAGTACAACTGGATAAAAGGATCGCCGCCCAATACCAGGTGATCAACGGAGCCCCTGATTTTAAGAAAACCAACGTTGATGATAATAATATCCTCGAGTTAACTGCCGGCAACCTGCCGAAAGCAAGCAGTGTTTTATGGATATCAGAAACCAGGCAGTTGCCTCTTGCCAGGATCAGGTATGCCTTTGCAGACATCGTACATGGCAGGGGAGATTATACAAAGACAGGTACCATTGAAAAAATAACATCGCCAATTGACGTGGAGCATGAATTTGTGAACCTCATCAAATCGTACCTGGCGCAAACACCGGTAAATGGTACCGTGAAGCCGGACTGGAAAAATTATGCAAAAGAACACAACATCGATAAAGACAATACAGATTCCATTTTATCTTTTGTATATTATTTGTACAGGCACGATAGATTCGCTTCATTTTATTCCAATGTCCGGGCTCCTTATGAACGCCTTTCGGGCTGTAGCGAAGACCTTCCCAGGATCAGGCAGCTTGAAACTGTGTTGGGGGTTTTGAAAACAATAAATTCTGCCTTTGACATGGATGCTGAACTTGTATTGGTGAGTGGCAGGAATGAAGTGTCGTATAAGAACATCTTTTCCATTGCTGATTTTAATTTTCTTTTACGTATCCCGGTTTCGAATTCAAAATTCAGTTTCTATTATTTCGGGAATAGTTTATATAATTTCTCGGAAATTCCTCCTTCTTTTGAAAATGAAAATTATAAGTTTATTAAACAAAATACCATTTACCGGAGTGGGCCGGATATGAGCCAGGAAAAAGCGGATGAAGTGAATGGAAATGCGGTGAGTTTTAAAACAAGCGCTGCGGAAAATAACGAGACCGAAGACCTCGTGATCGAGTTTGACAATTCCAATATGCAGTTGTTGAACATTAAGCGTAAGATAAGCAGCATTGGGCACCAGCGCCGTACAATGCAGGGCGCCACACTGCTGTTTGAAGATTATTGGATAGAAGGGCGCAAACGCATCGGCAAACATACAGACTTTGAAAAAACCTGGAATGAAGACAAATCTTCCCGGAAATTATGGCAGGACGTTGAACAGGCCCTCGCAAAAGCCCGGAAAGAACAGAAAGACAAATTTGAAAAAGAGATCGTTGACCAATATGAAAATAAAGCCAAAGAATTCAAAAGTTACGAGGTTTTGCAGTATGGATTCTCCGGTAGCAATGCTGTGGTAGTTAAGGAAGAATTTACAATGGACGGGTGGGTTAAAAAAGCTGGAAATAATTATATCCTGGAAGCCGGTAAATTAGTGGGTGGCCAACTGGAGATCAAACCCGATCAAAGAAAAAGAGAACTTGATATTTATATGCCTTATGCCCGCAGTTTCAATTATACTATTGCGTTAAAGATCCCCGATGGCTATACAGTGGAAGGCGTGGAAAAACTAAATACAAACGTAAAGAATGAATGCGGTGGTTTTGAATCTACCGCGAAAGTGGAAGGCAACAATCTCTTAATTACTTACTACAAATATTACAACAATACAATAGAGCCTGCAGCCAACTGGGATAAAATATTAGCGTTCGTAGACCCCGGTTTCGCATTCACAAAGCTAAAGCTGCTATTGAAAAAGAAATAGGAAGAACAAGGGCCCTACAAATATTGATGTGTTGTTTAAAAATAAAGAAAACTGGGTTGTTGGAATAAAGGAAATAAAGAGAAGATTGATGTGGAGAAAGATATAAATGACGCCTATTATAAAAAATCACTGAATTATTAAACTGCCTCCTTCGGGTTCCCGATGTCCTGAGCATAGTCGAAGGGCGGAGAGGGGTTGGGGTGAGGCCGAATTAAACTTGATGCCAAAACTTTTTAAAAGCCTATACTTCCAGGTTATTGTTGCTATACTTATTGGTATTGCATTGGGCCATTTCTATCCTTCTTTTGCCATTGAGTTAAAACCATTGGGCGATGGTTTTATCAAGCTGATAAAAATGATGATCGCTCCCATCATTTTTTGTACCATTGTTACCGGCATTGCCGGTATGCAAAACACAAAAAAGGTTGGGCGTGTTGGTTTAAAAGCCATCCTTTATTTTGAAGTGGTAACCACGATTGCATTGATCATCGGCCTGATCGTAATTAATGTACTTAAGCCGGGTGTGGGCATGAATGTTGATCCTTCAACGCTGGATGCAAAATCTGTTGAGAATTTTATTACAGAAGGCAAGAGCCAGTCTGTTGGAGATTTTTTATTGCATGTCATTCCCGAAAATATTGTAAACGCATTAGCTGCCGGCAATATCCTGCAGGTACTATTCTTTTCGGTACTGCTTGGGTTTGGCTTATCCAAAATAGGTGAAAAAGCTGCCCCGCTCTTAAAAGGCATTCAATCCCTGGAACATGGATTATTTGCCATCATTAAAATAATTATGAAAGTTGCGCCGCTTGGTGCATTGGGCGCCATGGCTTTTACCATTGGCAAATATGGTGTTGGCTCACTTACACAACTCGGGCAATTACTGGGTTCCTTTTACATCACCTGCATTTTATTTATTGTATTGGTGTTGGGAGGCATTTTAAAATATACCGGTTTCAATATTTTCCGTTTACTGGCTTTTATAAAAGAAGAGTTGCTGATCGTTTTGGGTACGTCCTCATCCGAAGCCGCATTACCAAGCCTAATGAATAAGCTGGAAAAAGTTGGCTGCTCCGAACCGGTAGTTGGCCTTGTTGTACCTACCGGCTATTCTTTTAACCTGGATGGTACATCTATCTATTTAACCATGGCGGCAGTTTTTTTGGCGCAGGCAACCAATACGCCCATGGACATCAGCCAGCAAATAAGTTTACTGCTGGTTCTGTTACTTACTTCAAAAGGTGCGGCGGGTGTTACCGGCAGCGGATTTATTGTGCTGGCTGCTACCTTACCAACCGTTGGCCATATACCCGTTGCCGCCATCGCATTAATTTTTGGTATCGATCGTTTTATGAGTGAAGGCAGGGCGCTCACCAATATCATCGGCAATTCTGTTGCCACCATTGTTGTTGCCAAATGGGAAAAGGAGATTGATATGGTTAAGGCGAAGGAATTGATCGGTTAAACTAAGAGGTCAAAAGAGAAAAAGAGGAAGCTAAACCATATCTCTTTTTCTCCTTTGTGGTCTTAGCTAGAATTTCAATTTAAAAAAAGTATACTCTTCTGACTTTACAAATAATCCGGCCTGTCTTATTTTTCGGGCGGCCCCAATACATTCGCCATTCCCTGTGTATTTAAAAGAATTTGTACACAAAGCAAACCCAATTCTGTCTTCGGGCCAGTTAATATATTTACGGGTATAAGTGCCCTTGGTATCAAACTTAGCTACAAACATGCCTGCAAGGTCTTTGCTGGCAAATTTAGTTACATTATATACTGAAACTTCTTTGTCATCAACAGCCTTATTTGCATTTTTAGGATCATCGGGGTAAAACAGGTACACAGCATCATTAAGCACAAAGCTTGCAACCTTTGTATAAATATCGGGTAATAATGCTGTTCTTGATTGTTTTTTGTAAACAGGTTTTTGCCATAGCATTTTATTGGCACTGTTAAAATACTGGACCAATATAGTATAACTGCCATAATAAGTTTGAGATTTACTTTGGTTATCAGTTGCACCATTTTCAATGTATTCCCTGGTAGTTCCCAACTGCTGTTCCCATAAAACAAAACAACCTCCCTCGGTAGAAGGTAAAATATTTATTAAGTAAAGTCCTATAACCCCACCGTTCTTATCAACATCTTTTTCTTTGTCAAAATTATACATCATGACTGCGCTCAACTGTTTAGAAAAAATAGTCTGTAATTGCCCCTGTTCACTAAAGCTGCCAAAATATGCGCTGTTTGTATAATAAGTTTCGCCATCACCTTCCTTGCCGGTTGCAGCTATAAATATTTTACCTGACGAGTTTTGATACATCTGAATAAATTTATTCTGTATGTTTTTCCCAATTTCCTTTTTATAGATCTTTACGTAAGCGGGGTCTGATAATTTAAATTGATAAAGGGTGGATGCCATTCCTTCTTCTTTGTCATCTGGATTGGCCGACCTTACTGATACATAAACAAAGCCATTATTATCTTTTGCAAAATCGCTTATACTGGCATTAATACCACTGCCATTGGGTGCTTTACCAAACACCGTTTTGTCTATAAATATCTCTGCTTTAAAAGGTATTTTATAATTGATGGAAGCCGTCACTTTTAAATCGGCATCCCACTCACTTATATTAAGCATGCTGTAGTCTTCATCAAGTGATTCATACACAAAAGCAGAAATAATAGACTTACCGTCATATGCAGGTTGAATCTCCACGTGGCTGGCAGCCTTAAGTGCTGCAGTTTCTTTGCTGTCTTTATGCTTTATAACAGAAGCGGCGTTTTTAAAAGGCTTTTCATTTTTTATATCAACTTTCTGTATCGGCTTAACAGTAGGAGTTTTTGGATCATCTACTTTTTTTACTGTAGCATAAACCGTGTAAGTTTCTTTATCGTTCATATCAATAAAAAAATTATAGCTACTGTTGTTAAGAACAAAGTTTTTTACATTAAAATATTTCTTGCCATCTTCTGCAATCTCCCCGCTCAGGTCAGTTTCTTTTGAAACTCTTAAAGTTGTTTTATCAACTGTTTTAATAAAGTCTTTCCATTTTCTCCTGATTGTCTCTGTACCAAAAACAGATTCATCTGCATAATAATAATTTTCGTCAGTACCGGGAAAAGTAAGCAGGGAATTTGTTTCGGTTTCCTTAGGTTTAACCAGGTCGGGCGACCAGGTTATGGTTTGTGCAAAAATAACTGCAGAAAAGAACGAAGACAGTATGATCAGTACAAGCGCTTTCATAATTGTGATATAGTTTAAAAAGGAATGATGATTATTAGGCAATATAGTAACATTTATACAAAAGCGGCATGCGCTGCCCGCTTTGCCGGTAAAAGCATGGCGGCAAAACAACTCCATACAACTTTCATAAACTCTCCTTATATTTAAAGAACATTCCCACGATTCTTAACTAACTGCCATGCACAAAAAAATAATTCTTTGCCAATTACTTCTTGCCTGTTATTTTTTTGCATCGGCACAATCTTATAAAAAATTACACGCCAAAGCCATTGTTGTTGATACCCACAACGACATCCTGATGAAGGCTGCGGATAAGGGAATTGTATTCGACCGGGACCTCACCGGTAAAACACATACTGACCTGGCCCGGTGGAAAAAAGGCGGGCTGGATGTCCAGGTATTTTCTGTGTATTGTGATGGCGATCTTAAAAATCCTTATGCTTATGCCAACAGGGAAATGGACAGTCTTGATGCAGTGGTTGCCCGTAATCCCGATAAGATCGTAAAAGTTTTCAGTTATGCGGAATTGCTGCAGGCAGTAAAACAACATAAGATAGCAGCCATGTTTGGTGTGGAGGGCGGCCATATGATAGAAGATGACCTGGGTAAATTGGAAGCGCTCTATAACCGTGGTGCAAGATACCTGACCTTAACGCATAACATAGCTCCTTCCTGGGCTACGAGCGCAGCAGATGAGGCCTCCCCAAACCCCTCCAAAGGAGGGGCTTTGAAAGACTCTGCAAAGAAAAAGGGTTTGTCTGAATTTGGGAGAAAGGTTGTGCGACGTATGAACCAGCTCGGAATGCTCATAGATGTGAGCCATGCCGGTGAACAAACTTTTTGGGATGTCATCCAGTTAAGCACCAAACCGATCATTGCTTCTCATAGTTGTGTTTACACACTTACGCCACACCGGCGCAATTTAAAAGATGAACAGATAAAAGCAATTGCAAAGAACGGCGGTGTGATCCAGCTGAATTTTAACCCGGGTTTTATTGATAGTACTGTTGGCAGGAAAGAAACTGCTTTTATGAAAAAGCATGCGGCAGAATATGATTCACTTATAAAAAGCGGCATGGGTGATTTTTACAGTGCGGATTATTTATACGGTAAATATGTGGAAGAAGCAAATGCCATACGTCCCCCTTTATCCATGCTCATAGATCATATTGATTACATCGTGAAACTGGTGGGTGTTGACTATGTGGGCCTGGGCTCAGACTTTGATGGCGTTAACCTCACCCCTCAACAATTAGATGATGTTACTACTTATCCTTTAATTACAAAAGCATTGGTTGAAAGGGGATATAGTAGAAAAGACATCCGCAAAATACTTGGAGGAAATTTTCTGCGGGTTCTTAAGGCCAATGAACCAACCCTTCGATAAACTCAGGATTGTAAAAACCAAACGAAATGTCATGCTGAGCCTGTCAAAGCATTTACAATAAATACTCATCACGAATAAATATTTTTTATGGACACACTAACTGTCAACAGATCGCGTATCCGGTCGATCGATTTCCTGAGAGGGTTGATAATGGTGATCATGGCGCTTGATCATACCCGGGATTTTTTTCACAAAGATGGTTTGATTGGTGATCCCCTCAATCCCGATACCACCAGCCCTATCCTGTATTTCACCCGTTGGATAACCCATTTCTGCGCTCCAACCTTTGTATTTTTGTCAGGGCTTTCCGCCTGGTTGCAAAGCAAGCGAAAATCAAAAAAAGAACTGAGCCTTTTCCTGATCACAAGAGGGCTCTGGCTGATCGCAGTCGACCTCATCATCATGTCATTTGCTTTTACCCTCGACATCCACTATGGTAATTTCGTTCTTGAAACATTGTGGTCGATCGGCGCAGGTATGGCAATTCTTGGCCTCATCATCTATCTTCCATTTAATATGATCCTGGCATTAGGGCTCGTCATCCTCTTCGGCCACAATCTTTTGGATTATGCCGAAGCGTCGAGAGCAGGTAAAGTGCCGTTGTGGTGGAACTTCCTCCACCTTGTTACCATTGCTAAATTGTGGGGTGATCACAGCCTCTTTATTTTTTATCCTTTTCTTTCCTGGAGCGGTCTGATGATGCTGGGTTATTGTTGCGGCAAACTTTTTACCGACGTGCAACCACAACAAAGAAATAAAATACTCCGATGGACGGGTGCCTGTGCCATCCTGGTTTTTATAACACTCAGGCTAATAAATGGCTATGGTAATCCACAACACTGGAGTGAACAAAAAGATGCACTCAAAACTTTTTTTTCTTTCATGAATGTGCAGAAATATCCTCCTTCCCTGCTTTTTCTCTGTGCCACGATGGGCCCCATGCTGATCTTTCTTTCTTTATTAAAAGAAGCAGGCAACAGGATATCAAAGATCATCAGTGTATATGGAAGGGTGCCGCTTTTTTATTTTATAGTTCATTTTTTGGTGCTGCACCTTGCGCAGGCCATTACTTATTTAGCAAGAGGACATAGTTTTGAAGAAGGCATGCAAGGCTTGCCTGGCCTGCCTTTTAAATTTGCTGCACCGGGTGAAGGCTATAATTTATTCATTGTTTATTGCATCTGGATATTAACTGTGATCATCATGTACCCCTTCTGTAAATGGTACGATAATTATAAAATAAATCACAAAGAAAAATGGTGGTTGAGTTATTTGTGAGGTTAAAAAAAATGACTAAAAAATATCTGGCCATTTTGCCCGGATATTTTTAATCCCCCCTCCCTTTCTTGTAGGTGATCTTTCTTTAAAGGTGTCACCTGTAATGAAATTTTTCTTAATCCACTCCTCCCTTTCTTGTTGGTGATTTTTGCTCCGGCCATTTACCCGGTTCGCCCGTACGTGCATTTATAGGCAATACTATTTTTTCACGGGATGTGCGGTTCGGATCTTCACATGCCATATACACAAGGATGGCGGTGAGGATGGCATTATTGCGTACATCATCAAAAACAAGTTTATCATAAGTATCCCTGTTGGTATGCCAGGTATAGGATCCATACAACCAGCTGTTTGAACTGAGGCTGAATGCAGGCACACCGGCGGCAACAAAAGATGCATTGTCCGATCCTCCACCTGCAGGAGAACCCGGGAACTTTGTTTCCAATGCCTGTTTGTAATTATTAGGAACTTTTGTCAGCCAACGGCTTAAATATTCATAGGAATTCAAAAAGCCTGCGCCTCCTAAAGTTACCACGCGACCGGTTCCGTTATCCTGGTTAAATAAAGCCTGTATGTTCTTCACAATATCAGGATGATCTTCCACAAAACCCCGTGAACCATTCAATCCCTGTTCTTCACTTCCCCAATGCCCTACCAGTATAGTACGTTTTGGGTTGGGATAAAATTGTTTCAGTATACGCATGGCTTCCATCATCACGATAGTACCCGTACCATTATCAGTTGCACCGGTGGCTCCATCCCATGAATCGAAATGTGCCGACAACATAACATACTCATCCGGTTTCTCTATTCCTTTTATTTCAGCAACCGTATTATAAGTTGGCGCCATGCCCAGGTCTTTTGAATTGGCAAGAACGCTGATCTTTGGATTTTTTCCTGCTTCTATTAACCGGTACAAAAGGCCATAATCTTCAAGCGCAATATCTATTGTTGGTATTTTTTTTGTCTTGGCATCAAAGATCTTATTCACCCCAAACCCTGCCGACCAATTGGAACCAACAATACCAACAGCTCCTGCTTTCTCCAATGCCAATGCAAGCTCTTTGTTTGTCAGGCCGGTTTTACTGAGCCGTTTGCGCCAGGCATCTGTTTGGGCCGTACGGTCTTTTTTCATTTTTTCAACCGACTCTTTTGTTCCAAATTCTTCCCAGTTATAATCCGGCCGGCCCGTTGGTTGCTTCATGGATAACATCACAAATTTGCCTTTTACATTGGGCATCCATTGTACATAAGCCATTGAATCTGCCAGGTCGGGAATGATGACCAGGTCTGCAACTACTGCTTTACCTCCTGTATTGGGGCTCCAGGCCAGTTGCGTTCCTTCCAGTGTTTTTATCCAGGGCGCCAGCATATCTATATGTGTAATGCCTCTTTCCCAGCTGCGCCATTCGCCCCATTTTTCATTGCGGGCAGGTATACCCCACTTGCTGTATTTGGCTACGGCCCAATCGTGGGCCTGCTGCATTTTTGGTGAGCCTACCAATCTTGGCCCAATGCCGTTAAACAATTCATCAGCCAGTGTCTCCAGTTGAGAATTTTCAGTTGCTTCTTTAATGATAGACGCCACCATCAGCGAATCCTTGCTTTGTGCTTGGCAGTCAGGGCCGGGCAGCAGGCAAATGATCAGCAATAGCTTAATTATATTTTTCATATGCAATAATTTAGATCAATTGTTTTTTGATCATTGAAGTTAATGATTCAATGGAATATTTTGAAAGTCATTATTGGAAATGAAGTACTCCTTTTAAAAAAAGTTGTCAAGCTGAGCTTGTCGAAGCTGGTATTATTTTCAAACCCGCCTTCGACAAGCTCAGGCTGACAACCAAATAGATTATAAAATTTAAAAGTTGAAAAAAGAAAACTAAGTTTATAGTACCAAATAAGTTTTTTATGAAAAAAATAATTCTCTTTTTATCTGTCACCATATTCAGTAGCAATCTTTTTGCACAGCCTTTTTCGAAAACAGAAATTTCCCGTTGGGAGAACCAATCTAAAAACGTAACTATCATTCGGGATAATTATGGCGTACCTCATATATATGGCAAAACTGATGCTGATGCCGTGTTTGGATTAATGTATGCCCAGTGCGAAGATGATTTTAAACGGGTGGAGATGAATTATGTTGACAAGCTTGGCAGGGTTTCGGAAGTTGAAGGAGAAGGTTTATTGAGCTGGGATCTGCTTAGCCGAATGATCTTTGACTCAGCTGATGCAGTAAAAGATTACAATATGGCACCAGCCTGGCTAAAAAAATTATGCAATGCTTTTGCAGATGGTATCAATTATTACCTGTACAAAAACACGGGCACCAAACCTGCTTTGCTAACCCGTTTTAAACCATGGTATCCATTGCTTTGGACTGACGGCAGTATTAATGCAGTCAACATTGCAGACATCACTGAAAAAGAATTCAATGAATTTTATTTTAAGAACAATGCTTTTACTTCCTTTAAAAAAGAAGACAAAGAAGAAATACTTACCGGATCCAATGGTTTTGCTTTTGCACCTAAGATAACAGCTTCGGGCAATGCCATCTTATATATTAATCCTCATGTTACTTTTTATTTCCGGCCCGAAGTGCATATAGTTAGCGAAGAAGGCCTGAATGCCTATGGTGCTGTTACCTGGGGCCAGTTTTTTGTGTACCAGGGTTTTAATGAGCATTGTGGATGGATGCATACCTCAAGTGGTGTTGATGCGGCGGATACTTATATTGAGAATATCTTTAAAAAAAATAACAGCTTGATGTACCAATATGATAATGGCAGCAGGCTGGTGACAACAAAAAAGATAATCCTAAAATACCGGGGCCAGGGCAATGCGCTCTCCAGTAAAACCATCACTGCTCTCTATACACAGCATGGCCCCCTCATGGCAAACCGCAACGGCCAGGTATTAAGCCTGAGAGCCGACAATCGCCTTATGAACGGATTGATACAATGCTGGCAAAGAAATAAAGCAAAAAGTTTTACTGATTTTAAAAAAACACTGGACCTGAAAGGGAACATATCAAACAACACGGTGTATGCAGATGCTGAAGGGAATATTGGATACTGGCATGGCAACCGTATACCGGTAAGGGATCCAAAATATGATTGGACCAGGGCTGTTGACGGAACAATAAAAGCAACCGAATGGACAGGTCAACATCCTATAAATGAAATTGTACAAAGCATTAATCCCTCAAATGGCTGGCTGCAGAATTGTAACTCTACACCTTTTACAGTAGCCGGCGATAACAGTCCAAAAAAAATAAATTACCCGGCATACATGGCACCCGATGGAGAGAATTTCAGGGGTATTAATGCAGTTAGGGTATTGAGTGAAGAAAAAAAATATACACTGGATAAAGTAATTAAGGCCGGTTATGATACAAGATTAACAGCTTTTGAAATTTTGGTTCCGGCATTGATAAATGCTTTTCATAAAAAAGATTTTACCAATTACCCGATAGAGGATTTTAAACAGGTAGAGGAAATGATAACAATTTTGGAAAAATGGAATTACCGCTGCGGTGAAAATTCTGTGGCTACAACACTGGCTGTTGAGTGGGCGCAAAAACTTTTACCCATGATCAACAAAGCAGGAGGCGTAGATGACCAGGTTGAAAAAACAAAACACTTTGCTGCAAATGCACCTGCCGGTGAATTGGTTGACTCAATGCTGGCTACTATTAAAGAACTGCAAAACAAATTTGGCAAATGGCAAATCCCCTGGGGAGAGATCAACCGCTTTCAAAGGATCTCATCTGATATAGACAGTAAATTTGATGACAGCAAACCAAGCATCCCGGTAGGTTTTGTTTCTTCTACATGGGGTATGCTGCCATCCTATAGCAGCAAAACTTTTCCCGGCACTAAAAAAAGATATGGCGTAAATGGCAATAGTTTTATTTGTGCTGTGGAGTTTGGCAAAAAAGTAACTGCAAAATCTTTACTGGCCGGAGGCGAAAGCGGTGACCCCAATTCAAAGCATTTTTTTGACCAGGGGTTGATGTACAGCAAGGGACAATTTAAAGACGTGTTGTTTTATAAAGAAGACGTGTTGAAACATGTGGAGAGGACTTATCATCCGGGGGAGAAATGAAATAAACCGCGGAGACGGGGAGGCGCTGAGAAAAGAATTATTCAATATATACTCTGCGTCTTTGTACCTCCGCGGTGAAAGATCATTTCTTTGGCATTTCCTTAATATGATACTCCTGTATCAATGCCGGGTTCTCCGGTGATAAGGTAAAATATATTTCTATATCTGTTTTCTCGCCCTCAATAATGAAAGAGCCACGAAGTTGATTCTCTGCCTTCACTTGTTTTACAGCGATTATCTTTCCTGCTTTTGTATAAAGTTCCCTGGCATATTTTTTCAGGGTATCCATCGGGTAATCGGGGAAAAAATTCTCAGCAAAGATGCCGCTTTGTTGGGCATTGTTCCAATCAGGCAGAATTTTCACGAGCTCATTTTTGCGTTGCTCTAAAATTTTTGATGGAATAATTTGCCTGGGTTGCAGTCCGGCTATTTTAATTAATGTGTCCAGCACCCGCAGGTTTATTGCACCCATGGGTGCATAAGTACGGTTGGCAAATGCTGCAACGCCAATGCCATAATCGGGCATGATGCGCCATTGGCTTCCAAAACCCGGTAACCCCCCACTGTGGGAAATGTATACTTTGCCATCGCAGTCTTTCACCCAACCAAGGCCATAGCAATACGCTCCTGCAATGGCACAGGTTCTTCCGTCAGGAAATGTATAAGCGGGGTTCAGTACATTCATCCGCCATGGGTGATGCATCTCACGTACTGAACTTCTTTTAATGGGTCCGTCATCCTTTGCATTGTTTGGTGGCCAGGCACTCATGTGAAAGGCCATGTAATTCGCAAACTCATCAATAGAGCTGATCATGGCACCCATGGCACCCCATGATCCATCGGGTGTATCATGCAGCAATGTTTCTTCATTCCATTGTTCATTCAACCATCTGTACCCATGAGCCAGTTTATCAGCGGCTACATCTCCATACTCGTATGTTGTTGTTTTCATACCCAAGGGCTCCAAAATATTTTTTTTGATATAATCCTGGAATCTCATACCGGAAACCTTTGTAATGATCCTTCCCTGCAAGGCAAAGCCCAGGTTACTGTATTCGTAAGCAATGCCTGGTGGATTTGAAAAACTAATTTGTTTGCCAATGAATTCCATCAGGTCTTTATCACTATCTGCCAGTTGCCTGTCGCCCCAGGGATTATCTTCCGGGAAACCTGCACCATGCGTCATCAAATGGCGGATTGTAATTACCGGGGCATCGGCTGTTGGATATTTTAAATTTTTCAACTCCGGTATATATAAATAAGCAGGGTCATCTAAATTCAATTTCCCTTCGTCACGCAATTTTAAAATAGCCATGCAGGTAAAACTTTTACTCATGGATGCAATCCGAAAAAGGGATGCCGATGTTGCCGGAATTTTCTTTGCTATATCGGTATAACCATAACTGTTCTTATAAAGCAATTGCCCGTCTACAACAAGCCCAAACGAAATTGCCGGCAGATGATTATCTGTAGCATATTTTTTATAGAGGCTATCGATGACAGAAAATGCTGTCTTTATTTTTTCCAGGCGGCCGGTATCAGCGAAAACGCCCGGCATATAGGAACTGTCGTACAAAGATGTTGGCTGGCTTTGCTTATTTTTCGTTTGCTTACAGGAAATAAAAACTACAGTAAGCGGAATGAATAAAAGATATTTTTTCATCAGCAGTTAATTTGGTTGGAAAACAGGAAACTGAAATTACTGAAATAAAAATGAAATATCATACGGCGCCGTCAGCATTTAAGTTTGTGGTACAGTTTGAAAATTTGATGGGTGCGAAGATTGTCAGCCTGAGCTTGTCGAAGGCGGTTTATTGAAAATATCGGCTTCGACAAGCTCAGCCTGACAGCTTTTCAAACAGTACCACTATCACCTTTAAAACGGCGGGTGGGGGTTATCAGAAAATTTTCTTTTAAAAATTGATCCTTGCAGATAAATTAAGCACCCTGCCATCAACAGGTGCCCACAACTGTTTAAAGGATGGGTTTGCAGTTGGGCCGAACACAATGTTTTCTTTACGGGTCTGGCGGTAATCAAAAAAGTTTTCGCAGTTTAAAACCAGTGATATTTTATTTATGTCATACCGTATCATGCCGGCGGCCACCAGGTAGCCCGGTGTTTTTGATCCGTTGTCTAAATATTGTCTGCCGGTGTAGGAGGCTTCTATGCATCCCCTGAGCCTGTGACTGAATTCATTGGAGATAACAGCAGCAAATTTACTTTTGGCGCTAAGTGGTACAAATGGCTGGGCCGGGATATACAATTGTTTGGCAATGGTGTAAGTATAGCCCAGGTACATTTCCAGGCCGCTGTGTATCACTGCAACATAAGTTTCAAAACCTTTTGTGTTTAAGGGTTTAGTGGCATTGATATAACTAAAATAAGGGCCGCCATTTACGTCTGCAATTACCGGTCGGTTGATCTGTGTAACATAAAACATCTGGTTAACAGTAAAACTCCAGCTATTGATCTTCTGTTTATAATTAATATCCCAGTTGGCACCTAAAGATCTTTCAGTAAGTATTCGGGGCGCCAGGTTATGGTTTTGCAGTTCACGTTCATCCACGTCATTGGTAAAAACCGAAGGCGCTTTATAACCAAGTCCCCCGCCAAGGCGTGATGTAAAATGTGCATTGATCTTATACAACAGCGATAACCTGGGCAACAAAACCGGATCGTACATACTATTGTAATCAAAACGTAAACCTGTTTGTGCTGTAAGTTTTTGTGTTATTTTCCAGTCATCCTGCATAAAAACGCCTAATACAATATTGGCGTATGGATTTATGCCTGATGAGTCGGGTGATCGTTTACCAAAAGTTTCGCCCGACACATTAATACCCGATACCAGTGTATGGGTATTCCATTTTTTTAAATAAGAAAGTTCGGTAAAATAAGTTTGCTGGTTTGCTTTCATACCAAAAACATTGGTAATAATATCCCTGTTAAAAAAACTAAGCAAGCCTTTAAAATTCAATTCAGAATTTTTATTGATCTTATTTTCCCAGGTGGCAGCAATGGAATTACGGAATGATCTGTTTTGAATAAAGAATTGGTGCGTACTGTCTTTTGTTTTGTGCAGCACCTGCATATCTCCACCATTACGGTCTTCATACGTACCATCGTACTCCAGTGTTACTATATTTTTTTCGTTGGGATAAAGGAACAGTTTAGGATGAAGGAAAAAGGTATTCAGGTCGGGCACATCACTGAACCCATCACTGTTTACATCTTTAGCCCTTTGCTGGGTGGTGCCTGCAAAAAATGTATAGCCGGTTTTATTGTTTCGCCTGCTGTGAAAAGTATTCAGGTTGAATTCATTCAGTGTACTGTAATTTACCAGTACGCTGTGTTGCGGATCATTAAGTTTTGGAGTTTTAGATATCAGGTTGATCATTCCGGCAATGGCCCCGCCGCCATACAAAGTAGAGCTGGCACCCTTAATAATTTCTACCTGCTTCAGGTCCAGCGGGGGAATTTGCAGTACGCTAAAACTGCCGCTGTAACCCCCGAATAAAGGCAAGCCATCCCGTAATATCTGTGTGTATTTGCCCGGCAGGCCCTGCACCCTCAGGTCAATACTGCCTGTAGTTCCTGAGGTTCGTTGGTTTTGAATGCCCGCAATATCCCCCAGCAAACTTGCTATATTACCGGGAATGGTACCTGCTTCTTCATCCACTTCTTCGCTGCCCAATACTTCAACTTTAGTGGGCAGGTCCTCAATGCGGCTGTTGGTACGTGATGAGTTAATGATCACTTCTTCTTCGGCTTCTATTTCGGCTTTTTGCAAATAAAATACCCGGGCACTATCACCCTGCTGAATGTGTAAGCTTACAGTTTGTTCAGCATATCCTATTAAAGTAAAGCTGATCTTTATATTTACCGATGGCAGGTTTACAAAAGATACTTTACCATTTTCATCAGAAGCCGTTGCTATTGCAGTACCATTGATCTTTGCAGTAACGCCGGCAAGCGGTTCTTTGCGCTCTGCATCTTTTACAAAGCAGGTAAAATTATTTTGAGCAAATAACGGGGAAGAAAAAAATAAGATCCCTGTAAATACCAATATTAAAGTTTTCATTTTTTAATTTTTCTGAATACAGATCCCGTTATTGTTCGGTATCAAACTGTATTTTTTGTTCCTTAGATTCTTTTTTAGTTCTTCCAAAACGATAACTTGCTCCTATATAAAATATTCTTACATCCCTTCTCCCAACTGATGTTTGTGCCAGGTATAAAGAATTCAATTCTCTTTTATCTTTTCCGGATGCAAATATATCCGAAACAGTAAATGTTAATGCAAGTTTCTTTTTCAGCATATCCTGCCGAACGCCAATGTTGGCTACAAATTTTGGATACGATTTACCTTGTGGTGTTAGCCTGGCCGATCGGTAATTTGCACTCAACTGTAACATGCTTGTTTTGGTAACCGTAAAACTCGTGTTCATATTTGCACTGAAAGAAACGATGGATTTGGATTGCGAATAACCCAGGTTTGAGGCATCGATCTGGTTATAAAAAATATTGCCGCTCAAATTACCGCTAAAGACCTTTGCTGCTTTGGCCGAAAAGATCATTTCCAGGCCGGCAGACTGGTCATTAGCCAGGTTTTCAGCAGTAGTTAATAAAGTAGAATCGTTGATGGGTTTTATAACTTCAGTAAAACCATTTGTCCTGTACCTGTAATAAATACTGGGTACAAATGAATAATTCTTGTTTTTCCATTTATATCCGAACTCAACTGAGTTTATGATCTCGGGTAATAATTTTGGATTGCCTGCATTCAGATTTCGTGGATCACGGTATTCGGGGAAAGGGTTTAATTCATCAGGGTCGGGCCGGTTGATACGGCGGCTGTAGTTCAGTTGCAGTTCATTGTCCTCATTGATTTCGTAAGACAAATGCAGTGTAGGGTAAAGTTTAAAATAATTATTTTGTATCAGTGAATCAATGGTTACCAGGTTACCTTTAATGTTAACCTGCTCAGCCCTCAACCCTGCAGAAAAACCAAAAGCTTCAAAACTCTTTTGATAAGTCACATAAACTGCCTGTATACTTTCTTTATAAAAGAACAAATTTGTTTTAACTGCATCTTTAACAAATATGCGTTGAGCAGTATCATAATACTCTCCATAAAAATCTAGGTCTTTTTTATTGACCGAGCCATCATAACCGGCTTCCAGTTTGGAACTTTCGCTGATCGGGTAAGTATAATCAATGGTTAATTGGTTCTCATTATCCCTTTGTTTTATCAAAGTGTTATCAAGCTCAACGGGCCGCAGGGGTAAATAATATACATTCCAATACTTATTATCTTCTGCCTCTCTTGATAAGGAATTATTAAACTCAATATTCAGTTCGTGATCTTCCTTTTTAAATTTATGCTCAAAAGATGCAGTAAGATTTGTTTGTATCTCAAACTCAGGATCGTACCTGAACCTGTCGTAATTCTCAATTAATATATTCTGATCATTGTAAGTATATTTATTTACAATGTCATGCTTGGTGAGTTTCCTGTTATAATAATCGCCGCTGATGCTGAAGGTATTTCGCTCATTAAAACTATAATCCAGCCCAAGACTTGCAAAATGTGTGACCGGCCTTAATTTTGAAATATTTGTTTCATTATAATAACTGTCTGCTTTACCAAGCGTATCAAAATATACCCTGTCAATTTTATTGGTCCTGCTCCTGCTGTCCTGTCGCAGGCTGTAACTGCCAAACAAATTAATCTTCCCGGGATTATAGTTTAAAGCCAGGTTACCGTTGTACCTGTCCTTATTGCCGGCATTGGCAGTAACAGTTCCATTCCAGCCCAGCTTAGCATTTTTTTTGAGTACGATATTGATGATACCCGATGTGCCGTCAGGACGAAAACGGGCAGATGGATTGGTGATCACTTCGATGCGTTCAATTGAATTGGCAGGTAATGATTGCAAAACTTCAGCTCTTGTTTTACCCATTAAGGGAGACATTTTTCCGTTGATAAGGATCATCACATTGGAAGAGCCACGCAGGCTAACCTGCCCGTCAATATCAACCTCTACCGATGGGATATTTTTTAAGATATCGCTGGCTGCTCCCGATCTGCTCATGATATCCTGGTCAACATTATACACTTTCCTGTCGATGGAAGTATTTAAAGTGGCTTTAGTAGAAGCAATCACAACCTCGTTTAATTTTTTTGCATCACTACCCAGTTCAACAATACCAAGATTGATGCTTTGCTGTTGCCCGGATATTTTTAATTCCTGCGCTATAGCATTGTTATAGCCAATATAGCTGTAGCGTAGCAGGTAATTTCCGGGCACAATTTCTTCAATACTGAATTTCCCTTTTTTATTGGTGATCGTTCCTTTAATTATGGCGCTGTCTTTATTAAGCAAAACCACGGTTACAAACTCAATGGGTTGGCGAGTTGTTTTATCAACGATGGTACCAATAACAGTTATTTTACTTTGTTGTGAAAACAAGGCTCCGGGTATTAAAATAAAAACTATTAAAATAAAATTTTTCATTGGGTGATATACATTACTATTTTAAGATCCTCATATAATATTATTTACCCACCACTAAAACCTGGAAGCTGCCCGGTTTCATTTTAGGTCTTCCTTTTTGGCCAGGGTCCTGGGCTTCAAATTCTGCTGTTGGCATATAGATAAGGTGCGATGCATTATCCAATGTAATGGTCCTTGCTCCTCTTTTTGTAACTACATTTTCAAGCACAACAAATTTATCAGCGTTGTCTTCATGTATAACAGTCATCGTGCCATCGCTGCCGTTGGAAGTATAAATATTTTTTGTAGCTGCATCAAATGCCACTCCATCACAGCCATCACCAATAGTGACCTTGTCAATAATTGTTCCGCTAACGGCATCGATCACCATCAGCAATTTGTCGCAGCCCGCAAATAACCTTTTTGTTTTATTATCCAATGCAAGGCCCGTTGGCCCGTCTCCAGGTGCTATACTCCAGTGATCAAGTACTTTAAAGTTTTTAGTATCTACCACTACGATCTCATTTTTATCTTCCACATTTACATACAGTTTTCCCGAACCATCACTTACTGCTGTTTCGGGTTTACCGCCTACGTCCACGCTGTCAAGCAACATATTATTTACAGGGTCAATGATGCTCAGGTTTTTACTGCGGCCATTACAGGTAATTATTTTTTTAGAAAATGGTTCATACATGATCGCATCAGGATTGCTGCCGGTGGGGATCTGTGCCAATACCTTGTTTGTATGTAAATCGAAAACGGTAACATTATTAAGCCTGCCATTGCTGGTGAAGCCTTTTTTATTGACCACATCAAAAGCTATTCCATGCACACCGGTTGTGTTTTCAATAACGCCAACAGAATCTCCGGTTTTTTTGTTCAAAATATTTACCTGCGTGCTATGGCTTACATAGAGCCAGTCGTTCACCGGCCCGACTATCAAATAATCCCAGCCCCCCGGGCTGGGGATGTGAAAAGTGTTGATGATGCGCAAACCGGTAACCGGCTGTGCCTGCATAATTGCTGTTGCTATGAACATTGCGATCAAGAAAAATATTAGTTTTTTCATTTTGTTTTTTTACGGTTATAAAAATCATTACAAAAAACAGGTTCCTGTATTTCTCTTATTTAATAACTGTTCCATCAGCTGTCAAAACCATCTCCTGCTTTTTGTTCCCTGTTTTTATTTCTGCTTCATAAGTGAGTACTCCTTTTGCAGTTTCTATTTTATACGCTTTAAAGATTTTAGCACCGGGATGTTTGGCTGCCACTGCTGCCAGGACGGCTGCAGGCAGATCCGTACTGTTGATCCCGGCCTCTGTTTCCACCCAACTGCCGTCTGCTAAAAAATTGGCTGATGCTGATCTGCCATTCAATATAAATTCGGCTTCATACTCTTTTGCATTTTCTTTTGTCCATTTAATATTTGAGACCCCCGGAAATTTTTTTGCAAAAGCATCAGATACGGCTTTGGGAACATTAATGGCAAATCCTGATAAGCTGATGGCAAGCATAGTTACCATCAATAAAAAATATTTTTTCATTGTTGTAATTTTTTAAGTTCATTAAATAACATGACTTCTTTTATCAAAATTGAATCGATAAAAGCCTGGACGCAAAAAAAATACTACACCCTGGGAGGTTGAAAGATCTTATGCGTATTCAGCCGGGAGAAATAAGGGCTGTGGTATTGAGCCTGGTCTGTTGCCACAGGTTGTTCTATTTTAAAAGAAATTATTTCAGGTTCATTAATACAATACACAAAACCTGCCGTGGTTGTGTGAAATGGTATAGGGGTATGTGGTAATTCATGTTCATCTGCCTCATCATTATCTTCAGGCATCTCATCCAGGTTCAGCAGGTGTTCGGTAACAAAGTCGATTAAATTCATATCAGGGTCCTCTACGGTTTTACAATGATGGTACATACCCCGGATCTGCGAAAGTGCAGAAAAATCTCCCTGTGGTAATAGAACTGTACCACCTAAGAAATAAATGGATGTTAATATGAAAATAACCCTGTTGATCATAATTGGCCCATAAAGATAGAGCAGCTTTTTTAATTCGCTTTAAAAAATTGATAGACGGATTTTTATGTCCCAGCCACCGCCACCACTACCCGATGAACCTGATGGCGATTGTGTAAAATAATTTTTCTTTTTCAATAAACAACTATCCCTGCTATTTAATCAATACATCAGTAACTTCTGTACAGTTTCATCCAGCCTGCTGTACGCCATAAAATTTTTCTCCAGTTCTAAATTAAAAGGAATGGGTGTATCCAAAGATGCGCAACGCATCACCGGTGCATCCAGTGCATCAAAACAATTTTCGCCGATCCA
>JBDSXS010000189.1:0-4301 GCA_039926045.1 Ferruginibacter sp. | reverse complement strand
CGCCGCTTTGCTAAATAATTATCAGCATTATTGCTGAGATCTTTAAGCAACAATTCATCTAAAGAAAGTTTAAAAATATCGGCGAGGATCTCCAGTACGTCCAGCCGGGGGTCGGCACGCTCCTCTTCATAAGCTCCTATTAAAGAGCGTTTGATACCCAGTTTGGTTGCAAATTCCTCCTGTGTCCAGCCACGGAGTTTGCGTAAGTATTTCAGATTTTGTCCTGCTATTGACATGGTACAACTAATTTGATTAGTACAAATATACTAATTAATTTAGTTTTGCCAAATTTATTTTTTTTTACCGTGGCTATTTGAACATCACAATAGACAGATTGGTAACATAGAAACCCCATAAACCATACTACTTAATGCAAATACTTTACGTAATTTTCATAGAACAATGTATTACCTATTTGAACCAGTTTAAAATTTGTTGCATCTAGTTTCAGCGAACAGTTCGTAAAAACTAACAACACACACTCATTAAATATTGGTATTTTAGAAAATCATCTATTCAATGCAATTAAAGATTAAAAAGAAATTCATTTCATTTTTACTCCTGCCTGGTATTTTCTGCTGCAACCAACATCAAGCCGAAAAACATCCAGGTATTTTTTCGCCGAAAGTATTAGCAGTTAAAGGTTATTTGGTGCCAAAAGACAGCATTGCTTTACCTCAGGAAATCCTTGTTGATGAAAATAAATTGAAAAAGATTCCTGCAAGCAATGCAACGATAGTTCCGGTAAATAATAACATAAAAATTGCAGGAGTGCCTATAGAGGTAATTGCAGGAAAATCAAAATTAATAACTCCAGGCAGGGATACATTTCTTATTCCAAAGAAAGTTCGTTTTATTGAAAAGCCATTCTTAGCCCAGATGCCTGAAACATTTGTGGCCAAAGACATGACTTATAAAAATCAAAATTCTTCCAGTTTCAGCATATTCGGAAAACAGCATGGATTAAAGCATGGCATTGTAAGTAGTTTATTAGAAGATAAATTAGGGAATATATGGTTTGGTACGGCAGGTGGTGTTACCAGGTATGATGGCCGTTCTTTTACAAGCTATACACAGCAGGAAGGTTTAAGCAGCAGTGATGTGAGAAGTATGCTACAGGATAAAAATGGGAATATATGGTTTGGCACTTTAGGTGGCGGAGTTTCAAAATTCGATGGTCAGTTTTTTAGTCATTTTACTGATAAAAATGGCTTGGGTAATAACAGTATTTTTAGTATGCTACAGGATAGATTGGGAAATCTTTGGTTTGCTACATGGGGTGGAGGCGTTACCAAATGGGATGGTCAGTTTTTTACCATTTATACTACTAAAGAAGGTTTAAGCAGTAATTATGTTTCCAGTATTGTGGAAGACAGGCACGGTAATCTTTGGTTTGGTACAGCAGGAGGGGTTTCAAAATTCGATGGCTCTTTTACAAATTTTACCGAAAAAGAAGGCTTGGGAAATAATGATGTGCACTGTATTTTGGAAGACAAAGTTGGAAATCTTTGGTTCGGAACAGAAAGGGGAATTTCAAAATTTGATAACAGGACTTTTACAAATTTTACCGAAAAGGAAGGATTAATTAATAATAGGGTTTTTAGTATTCTGGAAGATAAGTCTGCAAATATATGGTTCGGGACTTTTAATGGATTGTCAAAATACGACGGCCATTCTTTTACAAATTACACCGAAAAGCATGGGTTAGGTAATAATAATATTTACGCTATGCTGGAGGATAAATCGGGAAATATTTGGTTTGGTACTGCAGGTGGAGGAGTTTCAAAATATAACTGCCAAACCTTTACACATTTTACCGAAGAAGAAGGCTTGTGTAAAAATTATGTTTTTAGTACCATGGAAGATAAAGCCGGTAACCTTTGGTTAGGCACATGGGGTGGAGGATGTTCGAAGTACGATGGTAAAAACTTTACACATTTTACCGATAAGGAAGGTTTAAATCATAATAATGTTACCAGTATTTGTGAAGATAAGTCAGGAAATATTTGGTTTGCGACTTATCATGGGGTTGCCAAATATAATGGCCATTCTTTTATTCAATTCACACAAAAAGAAGGATTAATCAATAATGATGTTTTAAGTATCCTTAAAGATAAAGCCGGTAATCTTTGGTTTGGTACTTCAGGTGGAGTTACGAAATACGATGGACGGTCATTTAAGAATTTTACCCAAAGAGAAGGGTTAAACAGCAATGATGTTTCTTGTATTATGGAAGACAGATCGGGTAACCTTTGGTTTGGCACTTCGGGTGGAGTTACGAAATACGATGGACATGTTTTTATGCATTTTACCGAAAAAGAAGGATTAAGTAATCCTGGTATTTATAGCATGGCGGAAGATAAAGCTGGAAATATCTGGTTAGGTACCCGTGGCGGAGGAGTTGCAAAATTCGATGGTAAATTCATTAGCTATTTTACAGAAAAGGAAGGACTGGTAAATAATTTTATTGGCAGCATCCTCGAAGATAAGTCAGGAAATCTCTGGTTCGGCACCCGTTTTGGCCTGAGTAAATTATCAGGTAAAAACTTATCCATTCTTTCTGAAAAAATTACAGCAGGCAGTATAGCTGAAACTGATCTGTATTTTAAAAATTACAGTTTTGGTGATGGCTTTTTAGGTATCGGTTGTAATAATAATGCCATTTTGCAAGCTAAGGATAATACAATCTGGATTGGAACAAATGTTGGAGTTACTACATTCAAACCCATTGAAGAAAAGGAAAATATCATTCCCGCAAATATTCAAATTACGGCAATCAATTTATTTAATGAACACATTGACTGGACAAAGCTGAACCAAAAAGAAGACAGTAGTTTTTTATTGGGTAATGGAGTAAGGGTCAGTAATTTTCATTTAGATGGATTAAGCAAATGGTATAATTTACCTGAGCATTTAAGTTTGGCTTATAATAACAATTTTATCAGCTTCAATTTTATCGGTATTACCATGAGCCAGCCACAAAATGTAAAATATCAATACCAGTTGGAGGGTATGGATAAAAACTTGAGTGCATTAACCACACAACCAAGTGCATCATATGGCAACCTATCACCGGGTAATTATACATTCAAAGTGAAGGCTATGAACAGTGAAGGTTATTGGAGTAACGAATATAAATATACATTCACTATCCGGCCACCCTGGTGGAAAACCTGGTGGTTTAGGATAATGGCTATTGTTGCTGTGCTTGCAGTTGTCTTTTTCATTGGCCGTTTTGCTTATAGCATACAATTACGAAAGCAGCGGGTAATTTTAGAAAAGCAACTTGCTATACAATATGAACGGCAACGTATCTCTTCTGATCTTCATGATGATATTGGTTCTACACTTAGCAGTATTAATATTTATGCCGGGCTTGCAAAAACCACAAAAAATAATGACTCCCACCTTGATTCCATTACACAAAATATTAGTGATGCAGTTAATAAGCTTGATGATCTGGTATGGAGCATCAATCCGAAATATGATTCATTCACGAGCATGACAAACCGGCTTCAGTCTTATGCCGAGCCCATCTGTCATGCAAAGGAAATTAATTTTCAATTACAAAATAATTTATCCGAAGTTGATGTAAAACTATCGGCAGAGCTTAAACAAAATATCTATTTAACAGCTAAAGAACTGGTTAATAATTCAATTAAACATTCCGGGTGCAAAAATATAAGGGTGCACTTTACGCTGGAGACCAACAGGTTGCTTCTTTCGGTAAATGATGACGGAGAAGGTTTTGATGAGACCGCTATTCGTAAAGACCGGAATGGCCTGAACAATATTGCAAAAAGGGTATCTGTAATGAAAGGTATCCTTCGTACTGAAACAAACAACGGCAACGGCAACGGCACCAGAACAAGCATTACTATTCCCATCTGATACCAGAAATCTGGTATTTGCAGATTTTATTTTAAAGTTATCTTTATAGCTATGATACGGGTAGCCATTGTGGAAGACAACGTTTCCTATCTCAAAGCCATGCAGGTGCTTATCAGCAGCCAGCCCGATCTTTTATTGGTCTATACTGCTGAAAATCTATCTTCATTGGTTTCCTTATATAGCAGCGAACCGGATGTAATCATACTTGATATTGACCTTCCCATTCGCAATGGCATTGAAGGAGTGAAACTGATAAAAGAAGAACTGCCCCAGGCGGGTGTATTTATGCTTACCGTATTTGAAGATGAAGACAAAATTTTCAACTCCATCAAAGCAGGCGCACTGGGGTATCTGCTTAAAAAAGATCCCCCCGAAAAAATCATAGAAGCCATTCATGCAATAAATAATGG
>JBDSXS010000188.1:0-7865 GCA_039926045.1 Ferruginibacter sp. | reverse complement strand
GCAAAGCTGGGATCCTATTTTTTCTGAGATCAGCAAACTGAATGATTTTGACCCTAAGGTAAGAGAATTCAGGCGGTATTTTTTAAACGGGGCCACACAATTGGAGCTGGATTCTGCCGGCAGGTTGTTGGTACCAAAAAACCTGACCGAACATGCTGGACTGGAAAAAGAGATCGTACTGGTTTCGGCGGTTAACAAAATTGAGATCTGGGACAAAAGTAAGTATATGCAGTTCTTTGAAACTTTTACACCACAATCGTTCAGTGACCTGGCAAATGAAGTGATGAACAAAGGCAGTAATTAGGAATTTGTAATTAGTCAAAAGGATGAAACAGAAAAAAGCTGACATACTAATTCCTAATTCCCAATTCCCTGAATATCACACGTCCGTTTTACTGAATGAAAGTATTGATGGGTTAAACATTCAGCCCGATGGGATCTATGTTGATTGCACTTTTGGCGGGGGTGGACATAGCCAGGCCATTTTGCAGCAACTAAACGAAAACGGCAAGCTGATCGTTTTTGACCAGGATGAAGCTGCAAGGAAAAACTTGCCTGATGACGAACGGGCAATTTTTATTCCCCAAAACTTCAGGCACCTTCAAAGGTTTTTACGCTTACACAAAGCCGCAAAGGTAAATGGAGTCCTTGCAGACCTGGGCGTTTCCAGTCACCAGTTTGATGAAGCCGACCGTGGTTTTTCAACCCGGTTTGATGCGGCCCTTGACATGCGTATGGATCAACGCCAGGCAATTACGGCTGCAGATATACTTAAAAACTTCTCAGAGCTACAATTGCATAAAATGTTTGAACAGTATGGCGAAGTGACCAATTCAAAAACTCTGGCAAAAAGAATTGTATCACAACGTGCACTGGCTCCCATCCGAACCATCAATGAATTTAAAACTACAATGCATGCAGTAGTGAAAGGTAATCCTCAAAAATATTTTGCCCAGGTTTTCCAGGCACTACGAATTGAAGTGAATGATGAACTGGGGGCATTAAAAGAATTACTGGAACAAACAGTAACTGTGTTGAAGCCGGGTGGAAGGATTGCCATAATCACTTTTCATTCTCTTGAAGACAGGATCGTAAAGAATTTTTTCCGCGATGGCACATTTGAAGATACCGCCCTTGATGATGTATATGGCCATCGTTTTGAAAACCCTTTTAAAGTGATCACAAAAAAACCTGTTACGGCTGCCGAAAAGGAATTGAAAGAGAATACAAGATCACGCAGTGCAAAGTTGCGGGTGGCTGAAATGAAGTAAAAGTTTTGAAATAAATAAAAGATCAGTTGCAATAATACATGACAGAAGACAAAGAAATAAACGAACAAACGGCAACCAGCCAGAAACTAGATTGGAAGAAGCTGGTAAGCCATAAATGGGTTGTAAGGAACATTCCTTTTTTCCTGTTCCTTACCTTATTGGCTGTGTTGTATATATATAACGGGCATTATACGGATAAACAGGTTTTAAAGATCAATACAACAGAGAAACAAATAAAAGAACTGGAGTACGAATACAAAACGATCAAAAGCGATGTGATCTTCAGAAGCAAGGCAAGTGAATTAATAAAAGCCGTAGAGCCTTTGGGGTTAAAGGAATTAACTCAGCCACCTGTTTTATTGGGTCGTGTGGTTGCAAAGTAGAAAGTAAAAAAGTAAAAAATATTAAAGCCGATTTGCATTGGAAGTAAAAAAAGACATACTGTGGCGGGTTTATCTCTGTTTCCTGGGGATGGTTGTCCTGGGGGTAATTGTTATCGGTAAAAGTTTTTATATCCAGCAGGTGCAGGGAAAGTTTTGGACCAGTATGGACAGCAGTATGCATTTAAAATACAAGCCCATTGAAGCCGAGCGGGGGACTATTTACAGTGAAGATGGAAATATGCTGAGCACATCGGTCCCTGTTTTTGATGTGTATGTGGATTTTGCAGCAGAAGGTTTAAGAGAAAAAGATGGAAAGCGATTTAAAGATCATATAGATACTTTAAGCATTTGCCTGGCTAACCTGTTTAATGATAAAACACCGGACACTTACCTGAAGGAAATGAAACTGGCCTACAAAAATAAAGACAGGTATTATTTATTGAAAAAGAGAATATCATTTACCCAATATAAAGAACTGAGAGATTTTCCACTGGTCGATTTAGGTAAAAACAAAAGCGGCTTTATCATCAATTCAAAAGATAAACGGATCAATCCTTATGTTTTACTGGCTAACCGTACCATTGGTTTGTCAAGGGATAATGCAAGCAATGTTGGACTTGAGCAGCGATACGACAGTTTGCTGAGAGGTAAAACAGGCCAGCAGCTGGTAAGATATATGGCAGGGGCCTATATGCCTGTTGATGGAGGTGATATTGTAGATCCTGAAAACGGGAAAGATATCATTTCAACAATCGATACCTATATACAGGATGTTACAGAATCAGCTTTGATGCGGATGATGGTTGGCAATAATTCATTACACGGCACTGCCATTGTTATGGAAACCGCCACAGGCAAGATCAAAGCGATCGCCAATCTTGGAAAACAACCCGACGCATCTTATACCGAAGATCTGAATTACGGCATCGGTAAAGCAACTGAACCCGGCTCCATATTTAAACTGGCCACATTAATGAGTTTGCTGGAAGATAAATATGTGACAATTAATTCGATGGTTGATTGTGAAGGGGGAAAGAAGAATTTTTATGGACTAACGATCAAAGACTCTCACCTTGGATTATACAATGAGCTCTCAGTCAAAGATGCATTTGAAAGAAGCAGCAATGTGGCTTTTGCAAAACTGGCCGATTTGTATTATCACAACCAACCTTCAAAATTCATTGATCATTTACATAATTACAGGTTAGATACCATTACAGGAATTGACCTGACTGCATCATCGGGAAAACCAACCATCAAGAAACCAACAAACCGCAGTTGGGCAAATACCACCATTCCTTATATGGCTCACGGCTACGAGGAACTGGTTACGCCACTGCACATGCTGATGTTATACAATGCTGTTGCCAATAATGGAAAAATGATGAAGCCTTACCTGGTTAGCTCCATAAAACAATATGGTGTAGAGGTAAAAGCAATTAAACCCGTGGTGTTGGTTGATAAGATCTGCAGCGATGAAACCCTTGCCCAGCTTAAAGAATGCTTACTGGCTGTAGTGTATGGAGAACATGGTACGGCCAGGATAATAAAGGATTCAACATACCTGATAGCAGGTAAGACCGGAACTGCTGTAACAGCTTTGGATAACAGGGGATACAACAAAGGCAATAAAATATACCAGGCTTCTTTCATCGGGTATTTTCCTGCCAACCAACCAAAATATACCATGGCAGTTGTTATTCAAAACAGCAGGGAATCCAAAAAGATCTATGGTGCAGATGTGTCAGGTACTGTGTTTAAAGAAATAAGCGACAGGCTATATGGCAGTTACCTTGGTAAAAAAGAATATGTAGCTGTAAATAAACCCGACAGCAGCCAGTATAATTATTTTGGAATGAAAAATGAACTCGCTTCTATTTTCACTTCTCTAAATATGCCTTATACCGATTCTGCTGTTTCAGGTTTCTGGAGATCAATGCAAATAAAAAATAATTTCAGTGTACTTAATACACCGCTCGTTTCTACCTCAACATCCGGTTCTGTAACCCCTAACGTTGTCGGAATGGGCTTGAAGGATGCGGTGTATTTATTAGAAAATATAGGACTAAAAGTTACAACTACCGGAAGAGGAAGGGTAATGAACCAGTCTTTGACCGCAGGAACAAATTTTAATAAAACCCAAAACATCGCTTTAATACTGAATTGATACTGCAGGATATACTATATAAGGTTTCTATCAGATCCATAAAGGGTAATGCCGATACGGAAGTAAATAGTCTGCTGATCGATTCACGTGATGTAAAACCCGGTTCATGTTTCATTGGTTTGAAAGGTACTAAAACAGATGGACAGGAATTTATTGAAAGTGCAGTTGAAAAGGGTGCAGCAGTAATAGTTTGTGAAACGCTGCCATCAGTGATCAACGACAATATTACCTATGTGCAGGTAGAAAATGCGGCCGAGGCTGCAGGGTACATCAGCCATAATTTTTATGGAGAACCTTCTTTGAGAGTAAAACTGGTTGGCGTTACAGGTACCAATGGCAAAACCACGATCGCAACATTGCTCTGGAAAATGTTTACTGCCATGGGGTATACATGCGGTTTGATCAGCACCGTGCAAAACCAGGTTGGAGATAAAATAATAGCAGCAACACATACAACTCCCGATGCAGTTAGCATTAATGCATTGCTGAAACAAATGGCTGATGAAGGTTGTTCATTTGTTTTTATGGAATGCAGCAGCCACGCCATTCACCAGGGCAGGATCGCCGGCCTGCAATTTAAGGGAGCATTGTTCAGCAATATCACACACGATCATCTTGATTATCATAAAACATTTGATGAATACATCAGGGTAAAAAAATCATGGTTTGATAAACTCCCATCAACTGCATTCGCCATCAGCAATGCCGATGATAAAAGGGGAGCGGTAATGTTACAGAACACCAATGCCAAAAAATATTTCTACAGCCTGAAGACCATGGCTGATTTTAAAGGAAAGATACTAGACAACAGTCTTGACGGTTTGCACATGACGGTAAATGATAAGGAAGTTTACTTCAGGCTGATCGGCGAATTTAATGCGTACAATTTATTGGCGGTTTATGGCACCGCTGTTTGTTTGGGAGAAGATAAGGATAATGTGCTGCAGGTGTTAAGCAGCCTGGATGGAGCCGAAGGAAGATTTGATTATATGGTGAGCAAAAAAGAAAAGATAAAAGGCATTGTTGATTACGCACATACACCCGATGCATTATTAAATGTATTGGCAACTATAAAAAATTTAAGGCAGGGTAATGAACAGATCATCACGGTTGTGGGTTGTGGCGGCGACAGGGATAAAACAAAACGACCTGTAATGGCAGAAGTGGCCTGTGAGTACAGCGACAAAGTGATCCTCACTTCTGATAATCCAAGAAGTGAAGATCCATTGGAAATATTGAAAGACATGCAGGCGGGAGTTAATGCAGTAACAAAAAAAAAAGTCATTTCAATTGCCGACAGGAAAGAAGCTATTAAAACAGCGGTGAGCCTGGCTAACATGGATGACATTGTTTTAGTAGCCGGCAAAGGACATGAGAAATACCAGGATATAAAAGGCGTGAAGTATGATTTTGATGACAAGAAGATCCTGAATGAAATGTTTGAACTGTTAGAAAAATAGAAGCAGTTGGCAGTTGGCAGTGGGCAGTTGGCAAAACCACACTGCACATTGCAAACTGCCCACTGCAAACTGCAAACTGAATTTATGTTGTATCACCTATTCGATTGGATCACTGATCACTGGAAAACTTCACCGTTTCCAGGCAGTGGGCTTTTTCAGTTCATTACCCTGAGGGTTTTGATGGCGATGATATTGAGCCTGGTGATCACAACGGTTTATGGTAAAAAACTTATTAAGTATTTACAGAAAAAACAATTGGGTGAATCGGTAAGGGATCTTGGGCTGGAAGGCCAGAATGAGAAGAAAGGAACACCAACCATGGGAGGTATTATCATCCTGCTGGCCATTTTAATACCTACACTTTTATTGGCTAACCTCGATAAAGTGTATATAAGGCTCATGTTATTGTGTACCGTGTGGTTGGGTGCTATTGGTTTTATTGATGATTATTTAAAGATCAGGGCAAAAAGAATTGCACAGGCCAAAGGGATCACCTACAAAAAAAGTGACAGCGATGGTTTGGCAGGAAGGTTTAAAATATTCGGACAGGTTATGCTGGGAATAATAGTTGGAGCTACTCTTTATTTTACGCCAAGCGTGGTTGTAAAACGAGAGATAGTAAAAACTGCTGATACTGTCCCTCAAACTCTGCCCAATCCCAATGCTAAATTCGACACCATTACTATAGATGGACAGAAGCGGGTTTTCACAGATGCAAAAGCGATCATCACTACCATTCCTTTTGTAAAAAATCATGAATTCAATTATGCAAAACTTTTACCAAAGAGCTGGCAAGGTTATGCTTACATCCTGTATATCGTCATTGTAATATTGATCGTAACAGCTGTAAGTAATGGCGCAAATATTACAGATGGCCTGGATGGGCTGGCAACAGGTGTAAGTGCCATCATTGGCATCTGCCTGGGCATTTTTGCTTATGTAAGTGGTAATATAAAATTTGCCGAGTACCTCAATATCATGTACATCCCAAATCTTGGTGAACTGTCCATTTTTATTGCAGCTTTTGTAGGGGCATGCATTGGTTTCCTTTGGTACAATGCATATCCGGCACAGGTTTTCATGGGTGATACCGGCAGCCTGGCATTAGGTGGCATCATTGCAGCACTGGCCATTATTGTACGTAAGGAATTGTTGATACCCATTTTCTGTTTCGTGTTTTTAGTAGAGAATTTGAGTGTGATGATACAGGTAGGATATTTTAAATATACCAAACGAAAGTATGGCGAGGGGCGGCGTGTTTTTTTAATGAGCCCGCTACACCACCATTACCAGAAGCTGGGATACCACGAAAGTAAAATAGCAGTACGTTTTTGGATCATAACAATATTGAGTGTGGTTTTGGCAATAGTAACGCTGAAGCTGCGATAAAAAGTTTTGGAAAACCAAACTGGCAATTTACTAACTGTAAAAGCTAAGTTTTTCAATCTAACCAATATCCTTTGTAAAGCATAAAGCCAGTCTGATTGAAAACCTGACCCGTTAAATTCTATGCTGTTGAAGAACCACTTTTTTATAATTGAGCATGAGCTGTTATAAAATATTTAAAGGACCATTAAATTCTATGCTGTTGAAGAACCATTTTTTACTTCGGTTAAGATGTAAAACTGTAGTAAGGATTGATAAATAATAAATGTACAAATGCTGAAATGCTTAATTATTTCTGTTCATAAAGATTAAATGCCCGGCCTCCCTCTCCTTTGGAGAGGGAACGAGGGTGAGGTAACATGAAAAAAAGATTAGTCATACTGGGTGCAGGCGAAAGCGGGGTAGGCGCTGCATTGCTGGCAAAGCAAAAGGGGTATGATGTATTTGTAAGTGATGGTGGTCCGATCAAAGAAAATTACCGTGCCGAGCTGGAAGAAAATGAAATTGAATTTGAAGAGAACAGGCACACAACAGAAAAGATCTTAAATGCCGACGAAGTGATGAAAAGCCCCGGCATCCCGGAAAAGAATGAGCTGGTAAAACAGATAAGGGCAAAAGGAATTGATGTGATCAGCGAAATAGAATTTGCATATCGCTATAAAGGAAACAGCCGGATCATTGCCATCACCGGCAGCAACGGTAAAACCACAACAACAGCATTAACCTACCATATCTGCAAAACAGGCGGGGCCGATTGTGCTATGGTTGGCAATGTTGGTTATTCTTTTGCAAAACAAGTGGCCGTGCATCCAAAGGAATTATATGTGGCAGAAATAAGTTCTTTCCAGCTGGATGATATAAAAACATTCAGGCCGGATGTGGCGGTAATGACAAATATCACCGAAGATCATTTGGATAGATACGAATACAAATTTGAAAATTATATAAGCAGTAAGTACCGGGTAGCTATGAATCAACAGCATGACGATGTTTTTATTTATAATCTCGATGACGCAATAACTGTGAAGACCATAAACAATTATCCCATTAAATCAACACTAGCCCCCATTACCATGAGTAAACAACTGCCACAAGGTGCCTATTTGCTGAACGCAAAAATGCACTTAAAATGGAAAAACGAAGAGATGCAGATGAGTATTGAAGATTTTGCCATCAAGGGAAAACACAATCAATACAA
>JBDSXS010000187.1:0-4572 GCA_039926045.1 Ferruginibacter sp. | reverse complement strand
GGAAATGATTGAGGGAGCCAAAGCTACAGGAACTGACAGGGTTGAATTATATACCGAAGCGTTTGCAAAGCAGTTTGCAGTTGGCAGAAAGCAGTTGGCAATAAACCCATTTATTGCAGCTGCTACTAAAGCCAATGAACTGGGTTTGGGAATAAATGCCGGGCATGATTTGGATTTGCAAAACCTGAAATACTTTGCTGAAAATATTCCGGGCTTGCTGGAAGTATCTATTGGCCATGCATTGATATGCGATGCAGTTTATTTGGGGCTTGAGAATGCGGTGCAGTTGTATAAACGACAATTAAAATAAGTTGCAAGAGACTAAGTAAAAATTGAAATTGAAATATTTACACCTGGTCGTATTTAGCATTTGTTTTCACCTGTCTTCCATAGCACAGGTAAAAATCCCTTCCTATTACAAGCAATCCAAAAGCTTTACCGACTCTTTAAAAAAGATCATACATGATATTGGCTTAGACAGCAGTTTTGATGCAGGAGAAGATGGTATCGAACAGATTTCTTTTGCCGTGATCGACCTTAGCGGCAGGAAACCTGTTTTTGGTGGCGTTAATGCTGATAATTTCATTTACCCGGCTTCAGTTTATAAAATGTACGTAGCGATGGAAATATTAAAGCAGGTGAGTAACAATGAATATTCTTTGTTTAAACAATACATTGTAAGATCACCTAATGATGTTGACAGGTCGAAAGAGATCAGCATTGATCCCCGGCCTCTTTTGAAAAACAACGACACAGTTACCATCAATTATTTACTTGACCTTATGATCACAAGAAGTGATAATACAGCAGCCAATTGTTTAATCGATGTTGCCACCAGGGCTAGGATCAACCAGACAATGAATGAAAACGGGTGGTTTGGGAGTGAGGTTACTAGAAAATTTTTAAAAAGGTCATTTGAAGATACCGGTTATGATACGGTGAGGGGTACAGAAACCTGTGCCCTGCATGCTGCAGATTTCATGTATAAGATCCAGCGCAACCAACTTGTTGATCCCTGGGTAAGTATGCAAATGAAATCCCTGCTGGGAAGACAATTGGATATCACCAAACTTTCCCCGGGTTTACCGGCACAAGCCATGTTCTATCACAAAACAGGATGGTGGAATATGTATACCAATGATGTGGGTATTATTGAAAGCGGAAAAATAAAATACATCATTTCCGTTTTTATTCCGCTTAAGGAAGAAGAAGTAAAACCTAAACTACAGGAGCTTTCACGCAGGGTGTATAATTTAATTACAACTTTGCATCAATAAAAGACCAACCTACCTCAATATCTTCGACAGCTTTCTTTCCAATGCAGCTCCACGTAAATTTTTGCCTACAACTTTACCATTGGGATCTATTAAAAAGTTTTGCGGGATATTAAATATCTGGAACTGTTGGGCAACTGAATTCTGCCAACCCTGCAGGTCGCTCACATGCGTCCAGGCAAGGCCATCCATTTGGATGGCATCTATCCAGGCCGTTTTGGTTTTATCCAATGAAACACCAAGCACGGTGAATTTTTTGTTTTTATATTTATTGTAAGCAGCAACCAGGTTTGGATTTTCCTGGCGACAGGGTCCGCACCAGCTTGCCCAAAAATCTACCAGCACATAGCTGCCACGTAAAGAATACAGGTTAACCGGAACGCCGGCTGTATCAGGTAGAGAAAAATCGGGTAACAACGTTCCTGTACCATTTAGTTTTCCTTCGTTAACCTGTTGGGCTATATATTGGCCCATAACTGTTGCTTTAATATTTGGTTCCAGCAGGTTGTATAATGCTTCGGTCCTTATAACATCATCGGCTACCTGGTTGAACCGGATCACCGCCAATGGTGTAATGTATGAACCGGTGTGGGTGCTGACAAATTCACTGATCAAATTCAATGCTTTTGCAGTGAGTGCAGAATCATATTCTCCTGTATCTGAAAAAACAGATTGGTAAGGTTCCAGCGACGTATTAAATTGTTCGAAAGCTGTATGTGATTGCGAGCCGGTAATTTTTGCCTTTTCAATGTTGGCTTTGTCGCCGGTTACATTTACAACACTGTTATCCAGGAATAATGTGATATATGGAACCTGCTTATTAAAAAGTATGATCTTAAAATCCGGGTTATCCATTTTTCCTTTAAAACTGAATTTGCCTCCTCTTACTTCACCCGCCATTTCAGGTGCCCCAGTCCGTCCGTTTAAAAGTTCTACTGTTGTTCCATCGGGGAAACCGGTAACAGTTCCATTGATCACAAAATCTGCTGATGAAGGACTAATTGTGGCAGTTGTTCTTACCGGATTTTTTACGGGAGCATTGGTTTTTGACTCCGATTTTACTTTTTGGGAAACCTGGGCAAATGTAAAAGACGGTATTACACTGTATCCTGTGAATAGAAAAAATAAAGGGGCAATTCTTTTCATCATCTTAATTTATATAATTGCAATTTAGTGAGATTTAGGCAGACCGTATCAGCCTTTTAACGTATTTATGAAATCTTTAGTACAGCGATCAATATCATTTGTATCTTTTAAAGCATTAATATATGCAGAACCTATGATACCTCCATTGCTGTATTTACATGCTGCATCAAAGGTTTTTTTATCTTTTATTCCGAACCCTACGAGGATGGGGTTGCCCAAATTCATGTCTTTTAGTTTTTTGAAATAGGCAGGTTGGCCCTCAACCTGTTTTGAATTACCTGTTGTTGAAGATGATGACACGGCGTAAATAAACCCGCTGCTTAATCCATCAATTTGCCTTATACGTTCTTCACTTGTTTGCGGTGTTACTAAAAAGATGAATTTAAGATCGTACTTTTCAAAATACTTACAGTATGCAGTTTCAAACTCATACATGGGCAGATCAGGTAAAATAATTCCATCAATGCCGACAGAAGCCGCATCTGTACAAAATCTTTCCATTCCGTATTGTAAAACCGGGTTCATATATCCCATTAAAATGATGGGCAACCGTATATGCTGCCTGATATTTTTTAACTGTTCAAAAAGCACAGGTATACTCATTCCGTTCTGTAGCGCCTGCATATTACTTTGCTGGATCACCGGGCCATCGGCAATAGGATCGCTGTATGGGATACCGATCTCAACAATATCTGCGCCATTATTTTGTAAAGCGGTTATTACTTCAACAGTTGAACTGAGTTGAGGATAGCCAGCGGTGCAATACATGTTTAGTACGTTGCTTTGTTTTTCCTTAAATAATTGAGTAAGTCTATTGACCTCACCCCCACCCCTCTCCTTAAGGAGAGGGGCTTTGGACCCTGATGATTCATTGTTGCTTTTATTCATTTTAATAGTGGGATCTTCAGTTTCTTTAGGCCAGGGTTCTAATTCTACAATATCATTTTCTTCAACCCAATCTTCAATCTTATTTATCACTTCTTTTAAATTATTTTCTACTTCATTATTCGTAAATCTTAAAACTGTTAAGCTGTTTTCATTTAAGTTTAGGGTTCTTGTTTTATCATAAGCTTCCACTTCAGGATCATTATGTATTTCTCCATCAACTTCTATAACCAATTTCATTTTGTGATTATAAAAATCAAGGATATAATTATCAAAAGGGTGTTGTCGCCTGAATTTTAGTTTACAAAGCTGGTCATTACGGAGTGCCTCCCAAAGTATTTGCTCTGCTTTGGTTTGCGTTTTACGCAAACTCCTGGCATTCTCAAAAGCAAAGCCTTTGGAATTATTATGGAGGTTCTCGTTGTATTCTGCCATATATTATAAAAACAAATTTGATGATCATAAACCCACTGTCAAAATAAAAAACAAACTCCTCTAAACCTAAGAGTCCAATCGCCCCTCTCCTCAAAGGAGAGGGGAAAGGGGTGAGGTTATCTTTGTGAGGGCACCACAGTAACTTCCCTGCCATCTAAAATGATATGATGATAGGCGGGCTTTGCATCTACATCCAGTGTTAACTTATACGCTGCCATTTTATTCGCAGCAGACTTAGGAAAATCAACAACGATACTATCTCCCATTCTTGTAACCGTATAATTCTTACCATCAAATCCTTCATCCAGGCAGGTATAAAATTCGTAGCGTTCGCCATTGATATTTGAAAGCATTTTTATAGATTCCGACATACCGTTACAATCATCAGCTGCCTTTTCATGTTTTAGCTTATGATTAATGAACGGATCATTGCAGGCAAAAAGTAAACAGCAACAGATAATGGCCAATGTGTATTTCATAATCATATTTTTTATTTTCAATTAAACCCCTTAAAAATCATGGTCTCCAAAGCACTCTCCTTCTGGAGCAATTGTGTCTTTGCGAAAAACTTTGCGGCCTTTGCGGTTAAGTTTTTTTTACCGCAAAGAGCGCTAAGGTGAAAATTCGCAAAGAGCGCTAAATTCTATAGCTCGTTTTAGGTGAGGTCATAAATATTTCATGTAAGTATCCAGGTCCTTATCTCCTCTCCCACTTAAACAAACCACCACTACATCATCTTTTTTAAATTCAATTTTATTCAGCACGAATAAAGCATGGGCAGATTCCAAAGCAGGAATGATACCTTCTGTTTTACTTAATTCAAAGGCAGACT
>JBDSXS010000186.1:0-3835 GCA_039926045.1 Ferruginibacter sp. | reverse complement strand
GGGTTCTATCTTTTTAAAACCAATACAGATGCTTCATCACCAACCGGTAACTGGCAGGCAAAAATTAAAGTAGGTGGCGCTGTTTTCGAAAAAAGGATCAAGGTAGAAACGATCATGCCCAACAGGCTAAAGATAAACCTGGATTTTGGTAAGGATCCTGTGCTCGGCATGGGTAATACCGAAACCGGCAACCTCAATGCCAAATGGCTTTTTGGTGCTGTAGGTAAAGACCTGAAAGCAAAGATCGATGCATCGCTTTCTTCCAGGGGTACTTCATTTCCAAAATTTGCAGGCTTTGAATTTGACAACCCAACATCTAAATATGAAACCCAAAGCAAGACCATTTATGAAGGCACTTTAGATGCTGAAGGTAATGCTGCATTAAAAACAAATTTTGAAATTGATGAGACTGCACCGGGTATGTTGAGTGCAAATATGCTGGTAAAAGTTTTTGAGCCGGGTGGAAGTTTTAGTGTAGATAATGTAACCATGCCTTACAGCCCTTATGCAAGTTATGCGGGTATAAAATTACCGGATGGCGAAGCGCCATTTGATTATTTGATGGCCGGGAAAACCCATACGGTACAAATTGTAAATGTTGACAGCAAAGGAAATTTATTAACCGGCAGTAACGATGTGGAAGTACAGTTCTACCGCATTCAATGGCGCTGGTGGTGGGATAATAACGGCGACAACCTAAGTAATTTTACACAGGATGAATACAATAAACTGTTGAAGACACAAACCGTTAAGTTGAATAATGGCCGTGGGCAATGGACCTTCGGAACATCGGAAAACGAATGGGGGCGTTACCTGGTCCTGGTAAAAGACCTGAAAAGCGGCCACACCACCGGTTCAACTTTTTATGTTGAAGATGCTTACTGGCAAACACGTGCAGGCAGTGAGGATCAAACCGCTGCATCGATGTTATCCTTTAAGCCTAACAAAGAAAAATACAATGTAGGAGAAGAAGTTTCCTTAACTATTCCAAGCAGCAAGGGCGGGCGTGTTTTGGTGAGTATTGAGAACGGAAGTAAGGTCATCAAATCTTTCTGGCAGGAAACAAAGCAGGGAGAAACCCTGGTTAAATTCAAGGCCGATGCAGATATGGCTCCCAATGTTTATGCAACGATCAGTTTGTTGCAGCCGCACTCCCAAACCATTAATGATCTCCCCATCCGTATGTATGGTTCTACTCCAATTTTTGTTGAGGATAAGAATACAGTACTGAAACCGGTGCTCAATATTCCAAACAGCATCAGGCCCGAAACAAATGTTTCTTTTAGCGTGAGCGAACAGAACGGGAAAGAAATGACCTACTGTGTGGCCATTGTTGATGAAGGATTGCTGGACCTTACAAGATTTAAAACACCCAATCCCCATGAAACATTTTATGCAAGGGAAGCGCTTGGTGTTAAAAGTTTCGATCTATATGATTATGTGATCGGCGCCTGGGCGGAGACCTGGAACGGATCTTAACCATTGGCGGTGATAATGAAGCAGGTCCGGGTAAACAAAAAACGGCAAACCGTTTTAAACCTGTTGTACAATACCTTGGACCATTCCATTTAAAAAGAAATCAAACTCAAAAACAAAGCTTCACGCTACCCTCCTACATTGGGTCGGTAAGGGCAATGGTTGTTGCGGCTCATGATGGCAGTTATGGTGCCACAGAAAAAGCAATAGCTGTTAAAAAACCGCTGATGATGCTGGCAACCATGCCACGTGTACTTGGTCCGGGAGAAACCATTAAACTGCCGGTTACGGTTTTTGCCATGGAGAATAATATCAGGAAAGTGAATATTTCGCTCATGGCAAACCCTTACCTGGAAGTTGTAGGAGCCAATTCACAATCCATTAGTTTTTCTCAAACAGGTGAAGAAATGATCTATTTTGATGTACGTGTTAAACCAAATGTGGGTATTGGAAAAGTAAAATTGCTGGCAAGTTCGGGTAAAGAAAAAGCAGATTATGAAGTAGAACTTGATATCAGGAATCCCAACCCGCCTGTAACGCAGGTCACAGCCATCACTTTAACTGCGGGGCAGCAATGGAAAACTACTGCCTCTCCTATTGGTGTGCCTTCAACAAGTACAGCCGTGCTGGAGATCTCCAGCGTACCATCCATGAACCTGCAAAAACGCTTGAACTACCTGATCGAATATCCCCACGGATGTGTTGAACAAACAACATCAGCAGTTTTTCCGCAATTGGTTTTAAATCAACTGACCGATCTGAATGATGCTGAAAAGGCCAGGGTGGACAGAAATGTAAAATCTGGCATCGGTAGGCTGCAAAATTTTCAGCGGCCAGACGGTGGCTTTAGTTACTGGCCCGGCGGCGGTGAAAGTGATGAATGGGGTACCAACTATGCAGGCCATTTTTTAGTAGAAGCACAAAATAATGGATACCTGGTTAGTGATTATATGCTGCAGCAATGGAAAAATTACCAACGTGGCAGGGCAAACAGTTGGGTACCATCAACAACAAATTTTTATGGCGGTGATCTTACACAGGCCTATCGGCTATATACATTAGCGCTGGCAAAAGCCTCAGAACTTGGTGCCATGAATCGTTTGAAAGAATTCAAATATTTATCAACGGAAGCAAAATGGCGGCTGGCGGCTGCCTATAAACTGGCAGGTCAGGATAATACAGCTCTTGACCTGATCAGCGGCCTGTCAACAAGTTTTGAAGAAAGGCCTTCACCCGGTGAAACTTTTGGTTCTGCCTTAAGAGACCAGGCCATGGTATTTGAAACATTAACACTGATGGGAAAACAGGGGGCCGCAAAAGCTGCTGCCCTGTTGCCAACCATTTGTGCAAAATTATCGCAGGATTATTGGTACAGTACACAAACAACAGCATATAGTTTAATTGCCATTGCAAAGTATTGCGGCAAAAATCCGTCGGGTGCTAAAATTATAGCAACCGGAACCGTCGATGGAAAAACTGTTGATATCAATGCTGCATCCTACATCAAACAGCTACCCATTTTATTTGCAAAAGGCAGCAGCAATGTGGTCATCACCAACAAGGGTAATAATGTTTTGTATGTACGGTTGATCACCCAGGGGCAACCGCTTGCAGGCGATAGTCTTAAAATAAATAATAACCCAGCTGTTTTAAACATGAGTGTGAGCTATGTTAATCAAAATGGTGCAGCCATTGATATCAACAAACTAACACAGGGCACCGACTTTGTAGCAAAAGTTGTGATCACAAACCCTGGCAAACGTGGTTATTATTCAGACATGGCATTGTCGCAGATATTCCCAAGTGGTTGGGAGATTTTAAATGCCCGCATGTTTGATGGTGAAGGAGCTTTCAAATCTTCTTCATCAACTTACCAGGATATCCGTGATGACCGTGTGTACACGTATTTCGATATTGCCGCCAATCAAACATACACGTATTATATACAGCTGAATGCATCGTACCTGGGCCGTTTCTTTTTACCGGGCACTTATTGCGAAGCCATGTATGATAATAGTATCAGTGCAGGCGTGAATGGAAAGTGGGTGGAAGTAGTGAATCAATAAAAAACTGAACGCTGATGACGCTGATAAAACGGATCAACGCAGATTAATCTGTGTTAATCTGCTAAATTCGTGTCATCAGCGTTCTATATTATTATGACCGGATCTTTTCAAAATATATCACATAAAATAAAATCCCTTCGTACCGCAACAAAAATAAAACTGATTTTGTTGTTGGGTCTATTGATATGGTTTTGGTTTTGTCTTCCATCTAAATTATTTCATGCACCAACGAGTTATGTAATTGAAGATAAAGATGGCAACCTGCTAAATGCAACAATTGCTGCAGACGGGCA
>JBDSXS010000185.1:0-5716 GCA_039926045.1 Ferruginibacter sp. | reverse complement strand
TTTACCTGGAAATCCTTTTCTGTAAAGGACTGGTGATATAAAGCCGATAAACTTTCAATGGTACTTTTCTGTAAACTATTAACTATTGACATGCTGCAAAGATAACAGCCAATAGCCAATGGACAATAAGCAATAGATGCTGGATGCTGGATACTGGTTGCTGGATGCCAGGCTCCGTAACTCTGAAGTTCTTATCCAGTATCCAGTATCTAGTATCCAGTATCTGTACCGCATCGTATTTTCTTAAAGCTCTATCCCTTATCTTTGCACACTTTTTAATAATTATGATAAGTGCAAATAATATAACGCTGGCATACGGCAAACGGGTCTTGTTTGATGAGGTGAATATCAGTTTTACCAAAGGAAACTGTTATGGTATCATTGGTGCCAATGGAGCAGGCAAATCTACTTTCCTCAAGATCATCAGCGGCGAAATTGAACCCAATAAAGGAACCATTGACATTAGCCCGGGTGAAAGGATGGCTGTGTTAAATCAAAACCAGAATGCTTTTGATGAAACAACCGTTTTAAATACCGTGCTGATGGGCCACAAAAAAATGTGGCAGGTAATGCATGAAAAAGATGCACTCTATGCAAAGGAAGATTTTTCCGAAGCCGATGGTATAAAGGCAGGTGACCTGGAACATGAGTTTGGGGAAATGGGCGGCTACACTGCCGAAAGTGATGCAGCAACATTGCTGAGCGACCTGGGTGTAAAGGATGAATTGCACCAGCAATTGATGAAAGACATTGCTGCCAATATTAAAGTACGGGTTTTGCTGGCACAGGCCATTTTTGGCAATCCGGATATTTTATTGCTGGATGAGCCTACCAATAACCTCGATGTGGAAACCATAAGCTGGCTGGAGAACTTTTTAGCCGATTACCAGAATATCGTTTTGGTAGTGAGTCACGATCGTCACTTTTTAGATTCGGTTTGTACCCACGTGGCCGATGTGGACAGAAGCAAAATAAAAATCTACACCGGTAACTATACTTTCTGGTACGAAAGCTCTCAACTGGCTGCCAGGCAAATGAGTGATAAAAATAAGAAGAACGAAGACAAGCGTAAAGACCTGCTTGAATTCATTGCCCGTTTCAGTGCCAATGCCTCCAAGAGTAAGCAGGCTACATCACGTAAAAAGGCTTTGGAAAAATTGGTGATCGAAGAGATCCAGCCCAGTAACAGGAAATACCCCGGTATCATTTTTAAACAGGAAAGAGAAGTAGGTAATGAGATTTTGAAAGTTGATAATCTTTCGAAGAGCATTGATGGCAAGACGATTTTCAACAGGATCAAATTTGATATACAGAAAGGGGATAAGATCGCATTCATCAGTCGTGACCCGATGGCCATGACCAGCTTTTTCGAGATCATCAATGGTAAAATGAAAGCCGACAGCGGCACTTATGAATGGGGTACCACAGTTACTACTGCTTATTTACCCAATGATAACAACGAATATTTTGAAGGCAGTAAATTGAACCTGATGGATTGGCTGCGCCAGTATGTGCCATCAACAACCAGGGATGTGGATGAGGATTTTTTACGCGGCTTTTTAGGCAAGATGCTTTTCAGCGGCGATGAGATATTAAAGAAGACCAATGTTTTGAGCGGGGGCGAAAAAGTGCGCTGCATGATCAGCAAGATGATGCTGCAGAATCCAAATGTATTGATATTGGATGAGCCTACGAACCACCTCGACCTGGAGAGTATCATTTCTTTTAACGATAATATGGTGGCTTATCCCAGTGTTATTTTGTTGACAACCCATGATCACCAGTTCATGCAAACCGTTGCCAACCGTATCATTGAGCTTACACCAAAAGGTATGATCGACAGGTTGATGACCTATGATGAATACCTGGTGGATGAAAGGGTGAAGGCGATGAGGGAGGAACTGTATGGTTAATCCGTTAATTCGTTAATCCGTAAATGGGTTTAGAAAGTTTAGTAGGTTTAGTATTTTCTTCTGTGTTTCACTGCCTCTGTGGCAATTATTTTGTTGCGAAGCAACAATCATCTATGGCAAAAGACAAGATCATAGCATTCATCGACTTCTTCTACCCCCCGTTCCGCAAACTGATGCCGGAACAGACATTCCGTTATGCTGCCTGTGGCGGAGCAAATACGGTACTTGGCCTGGCCCTTTTTAAATTATTACTCGTATTTGTATTTAACAATGAAAACGTGGACCTGGGATTTTATACTTTAAAACCCCACAATGCTGCCCTGTTCATTTCTTTTTGTGTAAATTTTATTATTGGATTTATATTAATGAAGTACGTGGTATTTGTAGATTCCAATTTAAAAGGAAGGATACAGCTGTTCAGGTATGGACTGTCATTTGTGTTTAATCTTACACTCAACTATTTTATCCTTAAAGTATTTGTAGAGGTATTTGGTTGGTGGCCATTCCTCAGTCAGTGCCTTACAACGGTGATCATTGTTACCATCAGTTACCTCAGCCAGAAACATTTTTCATTCAGGACCCGTAAAGCCGATACTGGATCATAGATACTAGATTCTATATACTAGATACTGGATAGCCCTCAGCTATTTTAAAAGTTTTTTGAGATTCGTAAGCCGCCTCCAGTATCCAGCATCTAGTATCCTGCATAATCCTTAATTTTGAATGATGAAATTTTGCCTTCTATATATCGATCCCGGAAGTGGCAGTTACATTTTGCAGATGATCATTGCTGCGGTGCTGGGTATAAGCTTCTTTTTTAAAAACTTCTGGTTAGCCGTTAAAGCATTTTTTACCGGCAAAAGGCCTAAGAAGGAAGAAGAAGAAAAAGATACGGTTGAATGATTATTAAAGCCAACAATGCATTTCCATACCGCCTTCGACAAGCTCAGGCTTGACAGCTTTTGTCATGCTGAGCTTGTCGAAGCATAGACAAAATGCGGTGAATAAAATAACTAACTTAAACCTGCATGAATCCCCATCCTGCTTCATATAGAGATACTGCCGGTTTTGTTTTTCAGCATGACGGGAAGATCTACCGCTATATTCACCCGGCTTATGAACCTCATTACAGCTGGTTAATGGAAAGCGGCTTGTATGATGAACTGGTAAAAAATGGAAAACTTATTGCCCATGAAGAAATTACTGAAAGAGAGCAGTTTTCATTTGCTGATGGGAGCGTGTTGCTGCCCGAACAGATCCCATTCATCAGTTATTCTTACGAATGGAGTTTTGATATGTGGAAGGATGCAGCCCTGCTCACGCTTCAGATCGCAACAGCAGCTTTGAAAAAAGGTATGATACTGAAAGATGCAACGCCTTTCAATATCCAGTTTCATAAAGGGTCCCCTATTTTTATTGATACCCTTTCTTTTGAAAATTATGAGGAAGGAAAGCCATGGGTTGCTTACCGCCAGTTCAGCGAATGTTTTTTAGCACCCCTGCTGCTCATGCATTACTGCCACCCCGGTACCCATAAATTATTTACGGTCTATCCCAACGGTATTCCCATGGATGTACTGGTTAGCTTATTACCCAAAAGATCTAAATGGAATATAAATACCCTGCTGCACGTGCACCTGCAGGCAAAATTTTCGGGTAAGCAAAAACCAAGGTCCGCCAATGAAAATAAGTTCTCCAAACAAAAGCTGGAGATATTATTAAAAGGATTGGAGAATTTTGTACAAAAACTATCACTCAAAAAGATAAAAACTACCTGGGATGATTATTATACCGATACCATTTTAGGTGAAGCGTATCTGCAAGCTAAAACAGCTTTGGTCAGATCTTTTATCAGCGGTATTGAATATGAAAAGGTGATTGACCTGGGTGCCAATGACGGGCATTTCAGCCTGCTTTTTCCTGAGCATAAACAGGTGATCGCAACAGACTCAGATCCAAACTGTATCAACAACCTGTATTTAAAAAATAAAGCAGCTGGCCGCAGCAATATATTGCCATTGGTGAATGATCTTACCACGCCATCACCCGCCGTTGGCTGGAACAACACAGAAAGAGCATCTGTTACGGAAAGGCTGAAAGCCGACCTGGTACTTGCTTTGGCGCTGGTGCATCACCTCGCTATTGCCAATAATGTTCCTTTGGGTTTAATTGCAAATTGGCTTCAGCCGATGGGAGAGCAGCTTATCATTGAATTTGTGCCCAAGTCTGATGAAAAAGTAAAACTGCTGCTGCAAAACCGTAAAGATATTTTTGTTGAGTATAGCCTGGAGCATTTTAAAACAATCTTCGCTGCCACACATCAAATTATAAAAGAAGAAGTGGTTGGCAATACCGGCCGGGTTTTATTTTTAATGAAACGCAAATCATGACCCTGTTAAAAAAAATACCTTTTTTTCTTATACTGCTGGTCCTCTTCTTTTGCCTGCATGGCTGGCTGGAAAATTTTGGCTTTATCAGTTTTAAAGAAGTGCTCTCTCCCGGAGTTTTTATTTTTTTAGGGATCGCATTATTTACAGCTGTTGTATTTCTCTTTACAAAAGATCTTTTGTTTGCTTCGCTGATCGTGTTCTTCATCAGCCTATGGTATTTGTTCTTTGGCGCCCTACACGATTGGGTCAGGAATATTCCCTTACTGTCTTTCATAAAAAGCTATACGGCTATGCTGCTAACGCTTTTGCTGTTTACCGGGGCATGGGTCATTTTTTTAAGAAAGAAAAAAACGCTGCATCCTAAACTGGCGCTTTATTTAAACATCCTGCTGCTTATCTATTGTTTGGTGGATGTTTTTTCATTTGTTAAGGCTCAAACAACAAGATCAACCGTTCCTGTTGTTGATGGGATAAAATTTGATACTACAAGGGTTACACAAAAGCCCGATGTGTATTTGCTGCTCTTTGATGAATACCCCGGCTTTGCCAGTTTAAAAGACAGCTTTAATTTTGCGAATGATAGTTTGCGTAATTATTTTACGATCAGGTCATTTAAGATATTGCCCGTTTTTTCCAATTACGATCTTACGTATTTCAGCATGTCTTCTATGCTGAATATGCAGTATCTAAAAAAAGATTTTAATAACCTGCAGCTTACCCAAAGAGATTTTCAAAGGCGTGGAGTGGAGATCAACCATGCCTCCCTGTTCCCTATATTCAGATCCATGGGTTATAACATCAGGAACTTTTCTATTTTCGATATTGATGAGCAACAGGCAGTATCTGTTGAAAATTCTTTTTTACTCGCAAACTCCATCCTGCTCACAGATAAGATACTTCATAACCGACTCAATAGAGACTTAGGCGACCGCCTTTGCAAAATGATCCCTTTCTGGAAGAACAGTGATTTTTACCAGCATGATATTGATAATAAACTGTCAGAAAAACTATTGCTGAATGCTGCTGTAGAAAAAAAAAGTGAACCCCAATTTGTGTATACCCATTTTATGATGCCGCATGGCCCATATTATTTCGACAGCCTGGGTAATAAAAATCCATTTGAAAAAATTTCCCATTATACGATGTGGAAGGATAAGCCTTTATTTGTTGCTTACCTGAAATATATCAATAAGCGGATGATCAATATGGTCAATACCCTGATCACCCATAAACCCAATGCCATCATTATTGTGATGGGTGACCATGGTTACCGTTCTTTTAATAATGAAAATATTTACCAGGCTCCCCGCTACGATAATCTTTGTGCGGTTCGTTTCCCGGATAATAAACACCAACAGTTTAAAGAACGCTGGAGTATGGTAAATCTTTTCCGTTATGTTTTTAATTGTGAAT
>JBDSXS010000184.1:0-6093 GCA_039926045.1 Ferruginibacter sp. | reverse complement strand
GTGATGATACAGGTAGGATATTTTAAATATACCAAACGAAAGTATGGCGAGGGGCGGCGTGTTTTTTTAATGAGCCCGCTACACCACCATTACCAGAAGTTGGGATATCACGAAAGTAAGATAGCAGTACGTTTTTGGATCATAACAATATTAAGCGTGGTTTTGGCAATAGTAACGCTGAAACTTCGATAAAAAAGTTTTGAAAAACCAAACTGGCAATTTACAAATTGTAAAAAGCTAAGTTTTTCAATCTAACCAATATCCTTTGTAAAGCATTAAAGCCAGTCTGACTGAAAACCTGACCTGTTAAATTCTATGCTGTTGAAGAACCATTTTTTTATAATTAAGCATTGGCTGTTATAAAATATAAAAGAACCATTAAATTCTATGCTGTTGAAGAACCATTTTTTTTACTTCTAACTGAAGTTAAAAGCACGTAAAAATTTAGTTGAATAGAAAAGATTAAATGCCCGGACTCTCCCGATAATTATCTGGAGAACGAGGGTGAGGTAAAATGAAAAAAAGATTAGTCATACTGGGTGCAGGCGAAAGCGGGGTAGGCGCTGCATTGCTGGCAAAGCAAAAGGGGTATGACGTATTTGTAAGTGATGGCGGCCCCATCAAAGGGCATTACCGGGCAGAACTGGAAGAAAATAAAATTGAATTTGAAGAGAACCGGCACAGCACAGAAAAGATCTTAAATGCTGATGAAGTTATGAAGAGCCCCGGCATCCCTGAAAAAAATGAGTTGGTAAAACAGATACGGGCAAAAGGAATTGATGTGATCAGCGAAATAGAATTTGCGTACCGGTATAAGGGAAACAGCAGGATCATTGCTATCACCGGCAGCAACGGAAAAACAACAACAACGGCTTTAACATACCATATCTGTAAAACCGGCGGGGCCGATTGTGCCATGGTAGGCAATGTTGGTTATTCTTTTGCAAAACAGGTGGCGATACATCCAAAGGAATTATATGTAGCAGAAATAAGTTCTTTTCAGCTGGATGATATAAAAACATTCAGGCCGGATGTGGCCGTGATTACGAATATCACCGAAGATCATTTAGACAGATACGAATACAAATTTGAAAATTATATAAGCAGTAAGTACCGGGTAGCAATGAATCAACAGCATGACGATGTTTTTATTTATAATCTCGATGATGCAGTAACTGTGAAAACAATAAACAATTATCCCATTAAATCAACACTAGCCCCCATTACCATGAGTAAACAACTGCCACAAGGAGCCTATTTGCTGAATGCAAAAATGCACTTAAAATGGAAAAACGAAGAGATGCAGATGAGTATTGAAGATTTTGCCATCAAGGGAAAACACAATCAATACAACAGTATGGCTGCAAGTCTGGCTGCTACAGCGGTTGACATCCGGAAGGAAAAAATAAGGGAGGCCCTGCAAACTTTTGAAAGCCTGGAGCACAGGATGGAAACTGTGGCAACCATTAAGAATGTTGAATTTATCAACGATAGTAAAGCAACCAATGTTAACAGTACCTGGTTCGCTTTGGAGAGTATGGAAAAGCCGGTGATCCTGATCCTGGGAGGCGTAGACAAGGGTAACGATTATTCTTTATTAACAGAAATGGTAAAAGAAAAAGTAAAAGCCATTGTTTGCATGGGAACAGAGAACAGGAAAATTCATGAGGCATTTGGCGACCTGGTGCCACTGATGGTGAATACTGAAAATGCAAAAGATGCGGTACAGTCTGCATTTCATTTTGCCAGCAAAGGCGATGTGGTTTTATTAAGCCCGGCCTGTGCCAGTTTTGACCTGTTCAAAAATTATGAGGACAGGGGCAACCAATTCAAGCAGGCGGTGAAAGAATTATAACCTCACCCCAACCCCTCTCCTTGAGGAGAGGGAACTGTAAGAATGAAGCGAAGATGAATAGAAAATAAAAGTTGAAATATATAAATACAAATAATTTTTAAAAAATAAATGCCCGGCCTCCCTCTCCTTAAGGAGAGGGAACGAGGGAGAGGTAAACATGGCAGAACAAGTAAACATAAAGAATTTCTTTACACCTGATTTCAATAATATGGGTGGCAATTTGGTAAACAAAACCAAAGGCGACCGTGTTATATGGGGTATTGTAATTATTCTAACATTGGTAAGTTTGCTGGTTGTGTACAGCAGTACCGGATCTTTAGCTTATAGATTGAGCAAGAGTACAGAGAGTTATCTGTTCAAACAATTTGGATTTATAATTCTTGGTGTGCTGATTATTTATTTTGCTCACCGCGTTAACTATACCATTTATTCAAGGATTGCCTTGCCTTTATTTATTCTTTCTGTTTTACTATTGATTTATACACTCTTTTTTGGTCAGACATTAAATGCTGGTACTCGATGGATAAAATTGCCAGTTATCAACATGACCTTTCAAACGTCGGATCTTGCCAAACTCGCACTGTTCATGTATTTGAGCAGACAATTAAGTCGTAAGCAGGCAGTAATAAAAGATTTTAAAAAAGGATTTTTACCAATCATCATCCCGGTTGTAATTGTCTGTATATTGATTGTGCCTGCTAATCTTTCCACAGCATTGCTTATTGGCGGCACAAGTATGTTGGTAATGTTTATTGGCAGGATTAGCACCAAACACATTTTACTCACCATTGGTATTATTATGGTACCGATAGCCATTTTATTTTCTGTTGCGATAAGTACGTATGATAAAGGTCAACACAGGGCTAAAGATATACCTGCAATTTTTTCTGTAGGTCGCATACCTACCTGGATCGGCCGTATCCAAACATTCATGTATAGCAATAAAGAAGATGCCAATGAAAAACTGTTTCAGATAAACCAGGCAAAAATTGCCATTGCCAAAGGCAGTTGGTTTGGCCTTGGCCCGGGTAACAGCCAGGCACGTAATTTTTTACCACACTCTTACAGCGATTTTATTTTCGCCATAATACTGGAAGAATACGGATTGATCGGCGGGATATTTATGGTGTTCATTTACCTGTTGTTCCTTTATCGGTGTATCCGTTTGTATCGAAAATGTCCCTTTGCTTTTGGTGCATTCCTGGCCCTGGCCTTAAGTTTTATGTTGGTGATACAGGCCATTGCAAATATGGGGGTTAACGTAAATATTTTTCCAAATACCGGTGTTACGTTACCGCTGGTAAGTATGGGCGGCAGTAGTTTTTTATTTACTTGTTTATCTATAGGTATTATTTTAAGTGTAGCAAGAAATGTGGAGCAAATGGAAAGCCCCCTGGCCCCCGAAGGGGGAACCATGGAGAAGATTGATGCGAAGAAAAACCTCATCCCCATCCCTTCTCCTTAAGGAGAAGGGTGAAGCGGAGATTGAAGCGAATTAGGCCTGAAATTAATAAGAGTGCTTGGGATGAGGTTAGTTTGAAAGGTAAAATTGATTTTGAATTGTATACTAAATGAATGATGATAAAATTCTAAAAGCTTCAGAGAACCCCCCTTCGGGGGGCAGGTGGGCTCGAATCATCATAGCGGGAGGAGGAACAGGAGGGCATATTTTTCCGGCGATCGCAATTGCAAATGCCATTTTAAAACAGGAGCCACAAATTGAAATTCTTTTTGTAGGTGCCAAAGGAAAAATGGAAATGGAAAAGATACCGCAGGCAGGTTTTAAAATTGAGGGACTGGATATAGCGGGGTTCAACAGGAGTTCTTTGATAAAAAATATTGGATTACCATTTAAGCTGATCAAAAGCTTTTTGCAGGTACGCCGCATTTTTAAATCGTTCAAACCAACTGCAGTAATTGGCGTTGGTGGTTATTCCAGTTTCCCGGTGCTGAGGCTGGCGCAGGCAAAAGGAATTCCTTCTTTCATTCATGAGAGTAATTCGTTTGCAGGCAAAAGCAATATCATGCTGGGAAAAAAAGCGACCAGGATATTTGTTGCCAGTGATGGAATGGAAAAATTCTTCCCGGCAAATAAGATCCTGGTAAGCGGTAACCCGGTAAGGGCAAGCATTTCAAAAAGCACCGTGAGCAGGGAAGAAGGAATAGCTTTTTTTGGATTGGACCCTGCAAAAAAAACGGTGTTGTCGGTTGGCGGAAGCCTGGGAGCAAAAAGTATTAACGAAGCCCTAGACAAGGACCTGGAATTGTTTGAAAATAACAACCTGCAATTGATCTGGCAAACGGGTAAACCTTTTGCAGTAAGGGGAAACGAAAAGGCAAATGGGAAAGCCAATATTTGGGCAGATGAGTTCATCAACCGGATGGAATGTGCGTATGCAGCTGCAGACCTGGTGATAAGCAGGAGTGGTGCCATGGCCATTGCGGAGTTATGTGTGATGAAGAAGGCGGTCATTTTTGTACCGTTTCCTTTTGCAGCCGAAGATCACCAAACCATGAATGCAAAAAACCTGGTTGATAAAAATGCCGGCATGATGATAAAGGACAATGAAGCATTGAATTTGTTAGTGCCTTCGATCATTGCCTTATCAAAAGATGAGAATAAACAACAGGAATTAAAAAGCAATATCGGTAAACTGGCCATAACCAATGCCGATGCAATTATTGCAACAGAAATTTTGAAAAGCATTTAATGAAAGAGATCAAGGGCATACAAAGAATATATTTTTTAGGTATTGGCGGTATCGGGATGAGTGCGTTGGCCAGGTATTTTAAATCAAACGGGATTACGGTAAGCGGCTATGATAAAACAGAAACGGTTTTAACGAAGAAGCTGGTGGAAGAAGGGATAGCGGTTCATTACGATGATAATATAGAGTTCATTGACAAAGGAGCAGAACTGGTTGTGTACACACCTGCTGTTCCAAAGGATCATAAAGAGTTGAATTATTTTTTACAAAATAATTACGAACTGGTAAAACGCAGTGAAGTACTGGGTGCCATAACAAACAGCTCTTATAATATATGTATTGCCGGCACGCATGGTAAAACAACTACCAGCACCATGGTTGCACATATACTGCGGCACAGTGGGTATGGCTGTAATGCTTTTTTAGGAGGTATTGCTGTTAACTACGATACTAATTTCTGGTTGCAGACCCCTGGTGAGGGCAGCCAAAAAAATGTTTCAGTTGTAGAAGCCGATGAGTACGATAGAAGTTTTTTGAAATTAAGTCCGGATGTTGCCATCATCAGTTCGATGGATCCCGATCACCTGGATATTTACGGCACTGCCGAAAATATGGAACAGGCATTCATTGATTTTTCTGCCAAGATAAAACCCGGCGGTATGTTGCTGAGCAAGTACGGGCTTAAAAGAACGGAAGACCTGAAAGCAGATGAACACCTGACGTTTCACCTGCACAATGTGAACGCCAGTGTTTATGCAGCCAATATTCAAATGATCAACGGTAGTTACAGCTTTGATGTGCTGATGCAATATTGGGAATTAAAAGATGTGGTTTTGAATATGGGTGGCCTGCATAATATCGAAAATATGATCGCAGCCATTTCAGTAGCGCATTACCTGGAAATTGATAATGATAAAATAAGAGATGCGGTTGCAGATTTCAGGGGCGTAAAACGAAGGTTTGAATATATAGTGAAAGAAGCCTCCCCTTTCGGAGGAGGTTTGGTGGGGGCCGTGATGGTGGATGATTATGCACATCATCCCGAAGAATTAAGGGCATTGTTAACAGGGGCAAAAGAATTATTTCCGGGTAAAAAATGTACCGTGATCTTTCAACCGCACCTGTACAGCCGCACAAGAGATCTTGCTGACGGCTTTGCAGAGGCGCTTGACCTGGCTGATGAAGTGATCCTGCTTCCCATTTACCCGGCAAGGGAATTACCGGTAGAAGGAGTGAATAGCGAAATGATTTTAAACAAGATGAAGAATAAAAATAAAAGAGTGTTGTCAAAAGAAAATTTATTAAAATATTTGGAGTCTTGCCAGGTCTCCCCGCCAGCTGGCGGGGGAGATTTAGAGGGGGCTTTATTGATCACGGCGGGAGCCGGTGATATTGATACGCTTGTTGAACCGATAAAAAAAATAATTAACAGTAAGCTTGGAAAATAAAAGACGATATAGTTTTAAAAACATCATGCTGGCAACACTTTGGGTTACCCTGGGCGGAGCCACCATTTTTTTACTGGTTGCA
>JBDSXS010000183.1:0-6836 GCA_039926045.1 Ferruginibacter sp. | reverse complement strand
GCGATAGACCAGATCAACCGGGAGTTTGCTTACAAGATCCAGTCTGTAAAAAATAAATATTTTATGAGCTGGTACCAGAAAAAGCATATGATCAATGACCTGGAAGAACAACGCGATGAAGAAATTTTACAGGTTATACGTAAGTTCAGAAGTCCACGGAATAAATTTGGTGACTTCGGCCGAAGAAATGAAAACCGTTGGTAATAATTTAACCGGCAATAAAATTAAAGCCCCTTCACAGGGGTTTTAATTTTGTCCCAACTGAAAAAAGATGCTCCCATAAATGTTAAAACATTTTATTTAACAACACGGCTTTTGACTTTTTGGTATTTTTAATTTTTTAAAAACAATATATGAAAAATATTAAGATCAGTGTAATAATGATGCTTACCTTATTACTTTCCGTTGGTTTATTTGCCCAGCATGGGCGTGGTAATTACAATCATTATGACCGGGGCTATAATCATTCCAGGCCAAATTATAATTATAATCCCCGCCAGAGCCATATGTATGTACGGGTAATGCCGCGTTATAACTATCGCCCCAATTACCGTCCTTATTACCAACCAGTATACAGGCCAGTTTACCGTCCTGTGTATAGAAGTCCCAGGGCATATGTACATTTTGGGCCAACATTTGGTGTAAGGATAAATGTTTTACCTTTTGGCTACCACCGTATTTATGTAGGATCAAATCCATATTATTATAATGAGGGTGTTTATTACCGTCCTTATGATAATGGCCAATACGAAGTTGTGGCTCCTCCTTTACATGCAACCGTGAATAAGCTTCCCTCAAATGCCACTGTTACCATTGTTGACGGACAGAAATACTACCAGGTGGGTGGTACATTTTACCAGGAAGAAATTTCAGAAAACGATCAACTCAGTTACCGTGTAGTTGGCACCGATGGTGTTTTAAATACAGAAACTGCTAACCCGGATGAATTGCAAAACCAGGATGAAACTCAAATGCAGAGCCAGGATGAAACTCAAATGCAGAACCGGGAGGATGAAAACTTGAATACATCTGATGAAGAGATACCAACCCTCGGCACCAGGTATGATAAATTACCGGCAGAATCAAAAGTTCTGGTGATCAATCAACAAAAATATTTCTTATCACCAGCCGGTATTTATTACATAGAAGTGATAGAAGGAGATAAAATAAGATATGAAGTAGCAAAGGTTGAATAAGTGGAGCAGGTCATTCAATTAAAAACCAGGCATTATTTCGAATGCCTGGTTTTATTTCATCTTACTTTATCACTAAAGGCTCTATCCCGCAAAAATATATGCACATTTATGTTCCTGCGCCCGTCCAAGTGCCCATACACCCGAAGGAACTACCTGTACGCCCGGTAATACACCCGACAACCAGTCTTTCATAACATCCTCGTGTTTAAGGCCCATTTGCTGGGCCGCAATTGCGCTGTAAACAGTGATGGCCATATTGCATACACAGAACATAGCCCCGCTGGCCTGTAGTTCATCAATGCCAATAGGAACGGGGCCCGCTCCGGGAATACTGTAGCCCGGGTTAGGTTTCCAAAACCGATTTCGGATCGCAGGCGCTTTGGTTGTATCATCATCGATCTTGAACATTTCACCCAATTTGTATTTTGCCCAAATCCTGTCTTCCATCGCAAAGGCGATGCCACTGTGTCGCCAAACTGTTACCACACTGCTTTCCTTTTCAGGTGTTCCGGTAGCGGCATTGGTTAATAAAAATACTTTTACCCAGGCAAAAGGCATAAGCAATTCCTGTCCATGGTGAGGCTGACTTACATCATATACAACCCGGTGTTTTCCATTGATCTTATTAAACCAATCGTCGGCATCATTAAGATCTGTGTTATTATTTTCCGGGGCAGATAATGTTCCGGCTTTTGCCAATGCTGGAGAGCTGAAAGCTGCCAACCCCAGGGCTGCAGCACCTGTTGCAATCGTTCCTAAGAACTTCCGGCGGGGAGAAGATCCTGAATTATTTTTTTCCATTTTGTTAAAGAGTTTAAATTTTTAAAAAAAGCCAACAAAGAAAATCAGACGTTAATCTACAAACTAGGAATGTTATTTGCAAGCTTCGGGGATAAATTATTTATGCACTTTTTAAATGGGTTATTATTAGATTGCCTAATTGCATAATTCTTACCTTTGCATCCTAAATTTCAAAGTTATATGACTGAAGTGTATATTATTTCGGCAGTTCGTACCCCAATCGGGAGTTTTGGAGGCTCTTTAAAAGGATTTTCAGCCACGCAATTAGGAGCTGTTGCTATAAAAGGGGCTTTGGAAAAAGCAGGTATTAAGCCTGGGTTGGTTAATGACGTTTTGATGGGCTCCGTGATCCAGGCCAATCTTGGACAGGCCCCTGCACGGCAGGCAGCGAAATTTGCAGGTTTATCTGATGAAGTAAATTGTACAACCATTAATAAAGTTTGTGCCAGTGGTATGAAAGCCATTGCACAGGCAGCCCAAAGTATTTTATTGGGAGATGCTGATATTGTTGTTGCAGGTGGAATGGAAAGTATGAGCAATGTGCCTTTTTATGTTGACAGTATGCGCTGGGGAAATAAATATGGCAACACACAATTAATAGATGGTTTGGCAAAAGATGGCCTCACGGATGTGTATGATGGCAAGGCAATGGGAAATGCGGCCGAACTTTGTGCATCAACCTGTGGCATAAGTCGCGAGGACCAGGATGCCTTTGCAGTAGAAAGTTATAAAAGAAGCCAGGCAGCATCAACAGCCGGTAAATTTGAAAATGAGATCGTACCGGTAGAAATACCTCAACGTAGCGGTGCACCTGTTTTATTTTCAAAAGATGAAGAACCATTTAATGTAAAATTTGATAAGATACCTTCGCTTAAAGGCGCTTTTCAAAAAGACGGGACAGTAACTGCAGCCAATGCATCAACCATGAATGACGGCGCAGCTGCCCTGGTATTAATGAGTAAAGAAAAAGCGGATGAACTGGGTTTAAAGCCGATCGCAAAGATCCTGGGCTATGCCGATGCAGAGCAGGCCCCTGAATGGTTTACAACTACTCCTTCTTTGGCAGTGCCAAAAGCAGTAGCAAAAGCCGGGTTAAAAATGGAAGACATTGCTTACTGGGAATTAAATGAAGCATTTGCAGTAGTTGGTATAGAGAATAGTAAACGGATGAAGTTAGATCCTGCAACTGTAAATGTAAACGGGGGGGCTGTTTCTATAGGTCATCCCTTAGGTTGCAGCGGGGCAAGAATAATTGTTACATTAATTAATGTATTAAAACAAAATGGCGCTAAATATGGTGCTGCAGGTATTTGTAATGGAGGAGGAGGTGCCAGTGCTATGGTCATTCAAAACATGTAAAAAAGGGCATGATGCCGGCCGCCCTTAACAGAAAATAAAAAAAAATAAAAAAAATGTTTTTTTTAAACAAATATTATTAATTTGCACTTCGTTTCTAATTTGCCCTTTCCAATTCTCATGATCTGCCCTAGGCCATTTATCCCATATAATTACTTTTAGATTTTATTATCCTGCTTATAATTGCTTAATTGAGTTCGTTTATCCTTTGATCTCCGTCACCTCTCTAATTCACAGAAACCTACTGTAAGGTAGAGCATTCCTATTATTCCTGTACCTGTGATTACCTCTCCAAAATCTCTAATAAAATTTTATTTTTTTTTACCTAAACCTTTTTTATGAAAAGTGTTACCCGCATTTTTAAGTCCATTTCAACATTATTTTCCAGCGTTAAGATCATCGTAATGATTGCTTTTCTCGGGTTGATATTTTCAACTTCTGAAACATCTGCCCAGATCACAATTGATGGTGACCCTACAGATTGGGGAATTTATTTATCAAACCCATCTACTACTGTTAAAGCCAGGTTTGTTGATCCGATCGATAACACGGATAATATATGGACCCAGGGTTCATCAGATATTTCACCAATTACCGGATGGCATTGGGCAACCAATGGTTCAAACGATAAGAATAATATACAAAATGCGGGTTTTGCTTTAATCGGCTCAAGGGTTTACTTTTTTGCCGACAGGCATGCTAACAATGGAGATGCTGCAGTAGGATTTTGGTTATTGCAGTCACCTGTTGCACAGGTAGCAGGAGGTACATTCAGTGGCGTCCATACAGATGGTGATCTTTTATTGATCAGCCATTTCGTTAATGGAGGTGGTGTAGCAGAGATACAAGCATATCGATGGGTTGGTAGTAACCCGGGTGCATTAAATCAAACAGCCATACCATTAAATATTGCAAATTTATACGCTGCAGTAAATGCAACCACAACCCCGGCCTCTCCGTGGCCATATACACCTAAAAGCGGGCCTGACAATATTTATCCAACCAATACTTTTTTTGAAGGTTTTGTTGATCTGGCTGCAGTTGGAATTGAAATAAGTGTTTGCCTTGGAAGTTTTGTTGCTGAAACAAGAAACTCTCAATCACTAACCGCATCGCTTGAAGATCTTGTAATTGGAAGATTTGGAGCACAGCCTGTAACGCAAACAGTAACCGGCAGCAGCATATGTTCAAGTGCACCGGGTACTGGTACCGTTTCAATGGCTGGCTCTGAGGTTGGCGTTAGTTACCAGTTGAAATTATCAAGTGATACTACTGTCAATATACAGGCACCAAAAGCTGGAACCGGCGGCGCATTAGTATGGACCGGAGTTCCCGGAGGCAGCTATTTGATCGTTGGAACCAATACAACATCACTATGTTATGAAATCATTGGAAATCCAACTTTAGTGTCTGTGATTGCAGCGCCAACGGTCACGGTGAATTCACCAGCCCGATGTTCAAATGGGCCGGCAGCAACTATAACTGCTACACCATCACCGGCAGGTACATATACATATGTATGGACAGTGCCACCCACCGCAACAAACCCGGGAGATGTGGCCAGCTTCTCTGCTACAGTTGCCGGTACTTATTCTGTAACTATCACCAATGCTGCTACCTGTACGGGCTCAAACTCTGGTGTACTTACAGTTAATCCTGCACCTGATGTAAATGATCCGGCTGACCAGGTTAAATGTAATGGTGCTTCCACAAATGCGGTTAGTTTTACCAGTTCAGTACCAGGAACAACTTTTGCCTGGACCAATGATCAGCCTGGCATTGGCCTGGCGGCTAATGGTAGTGGTAATATAGCGGCATTTACTGCAGTTAATACAGGTACTTCACCTGTAATTGCAACGATCACAGTTACACCAAGTACTTCACTTTGTACTGGTGATCCTATAACTTTTACCATCACTGTTAATCCAACACCAACAGTTGACCAGCCTGGTAACCAGACCGAATGTAATGGTGCAGCAACAACTGCAATAACATTCACGGGCACCGGAACTTCATACAACTGGACAAATAATAATATAGCAATTGGTCTGGGTGCAAGCGGCTCTGGAAATATCCCATCATTTATAGCAACTAACGCTACAGCTGCTCCAATTGTTGGAACTATTACAGTGACCCCGGTTTATGTAAATGGTGGAGTTACCTGTACAGGTGCTTCAAAAACATTCACCATCACTGTTAATCCAACAGGGCAAGTTAACCAGCCAGGCAACCAGGTAGTATGTAATGGTGCACAAACAACATTGATTACATTTACAGGTACTGCTACTACATATAACTGGACCAACGATAACACCAGTATTGGACTTGGCGCAAGTGGTACTGGAAATATTGCGGCATTTGCAGGGATTAATACAGGCACTTCACCTGTTATTGCAACCATTACTGTTACACCAATTTCTACCAGTGGAGGTATATCATGCAGTGGCCCAAGCAAAACATTCACCATCACTGTTAATCCAACAGGCCAGGTGAATCAGCCAGGTAGCCAGACACTGTGTAACGGTTCTAATACAACCGCAATAACATTCGCTACCAATAATACAGGCGGAACTACAACTTATGCATGGACGAACAATACCACATCCATTGGCCTAGCAGCCAGCGGTAATGGTAATATCCTTTCATTCGTTGCAGTGAATACCGGAACTTCTCCGGTGATCGCTACCATCACAGTTACCCCAACATTCTCCAATGGAGGAGCAAACTGTCCAGGTGCTTCAAAAACATTCACCATCACTGTTAATCCAACAGGACAGGTGAATCAGCCAGGTAACCAGACACTTTGTAATGGATCAAGTACAACAACTGTTGTATTTACCAGCAACAATTCAGGAGGTACTGTAACATATGCATGGACGAACAACACCACATCTATTGGCCTTGCGGCTAGTGGTAATGGTGATATCGCTTCATTCACTGCTATCAATACAGGTACATCTCCGGTGATCGCTACCATCACAGTTACACCAACATTTACTAATGACGGAGTAAGCTGCCCTGGTACTTCAAAAACATTCACCATCACTGTTAATCCAACAGGCCAGGTGAACCAACCGGCTAACCAGACACTTTGTAATGGATCAAGTACAACAACTGTTGTATTTACCAGCAACAATACAGGCGGTACAACAACATATGCATGGACAAACAATACCACATCCATTGGCCTTGCTGCCAGCGGTAATGGTAATATCCCATCATTCGTTGCAGTGAATACCGGAACATCTCCGGTTATTGCTACCATCACAGTTACCCCAACATTCTCCAATGGAGGAGTAAACTGTCCTGGTGCTTCAAAAACTTTCACCATCACTGTTAATCCAACAGGACAGGTGAACCAACCGGGTAGCCAGACACTGTGTAACGGATCAAGTACAACAACTGTTATATTTACCAGCAACAATTCAGGAGGTACAACAACTTATGCATGGACAAACAACACCACTTCCATTGGCCTTGCAG
>JBDSXS010000182.1:0-31921 GCA_039926045.1 Ferruginibacter sp. | reverse complement strand
GTTGCCATCATCAGTTGCACCGGCGCCAACCTGGAAGAAGATATCATGAACCTGGTGGCGCACAGCCATTATAAAAGGGTGCCCAATTACCGCGACCTTAGTCCGCAGGAAGAATGGGATCTGTTGGAAAACCATTACAACCGCGTTACCGATACCTGCATACCGGAGGAAGAAGCTTTCCGCAGGCTGCAGCAGCATATTCATAAGATATGGAAGGATGCTGATGACAAGGGCGAACGTTATTTTCCACATGAGTATATGTACAAGATGCTGCTGAGTGGCGTGCTGGAACAGTATTACGAGATAGACCCCAAGAACAGCTGGATGCTGGCAGCGGCGAAAAAGAATATTCCTATTGTTTGCCCCGGTTGGGAAGACAGTACCATGGGAAACATCTTTGCATCGTACATCATTAAAAATGAAATGAAAGCTACCACCATGAAGAGTGGTATTGAATACATGGTTTGGCTGGCCGACTGGTATCGTAATAATTCATCCGGCAAAGGTGTTGGTTTTTTCCAGATCGGTGGTGGTATTGCCGGCGATTTCCCGATCTGTGTTGTACCCATGATGTACCAGGACCTGGAATGGCATGATGTACCTTTCTGGAGTTATTTCTGCCAGATCAGCGATTCAACAACTTCTTATGGTTCTTATTCCGGTGCGGTGCCCAATGAAAAAATTACCTGGGGGAAATTAGATATTACGACACCTAAATTTATTGTGGAGAGTGATGCTACGATTGTAGCGCCGCTCATCTTTGCGTGGATCTTGGGACTTTAGTTTTTTTACCACAAAGACACAAAGGAAATACAACACAAAGGGCACCAGGTTTTATACTTAGTGCCCTTTGTGTTAAATCTTAGTGCTCTTTGTGGTAATACCTATCTTTTTATTTTGTGCTAACTTTAAAATAAAAACCGGATGAAAAGACTTTTCAGTTTTATAATGATATCATTTTTGTTGCAGGCCTCACAGGGACAAACAACATTACCCATTCCAATAAATATAAAAAAGACATTTGACAAAGGCACCCGCAGCATGGATGGGAAGCCCGGTAAAAATTACTGGCAGAATGCCGCGGTGTATAATATCGACGTTAATTTTAATCCTGCTACCAGGCTTATTAAAGGAACAATAACGATCAATTACACCAATAACAGTCCGGATACTTTGAAGGAAATTGTTTTTAAGCTTTACCCAAACATCTATAAAAAAGGCGCCAGCAGGTTAATGAATATAAAAGGAGAAGATGTTACTGATGGTGTGGCCATAGAAAAATTATCAGCCAATGAAGAACTGCTGCCCGCAAAAAATTACAGGATAGATGCTACAAATATGAGTGTGCGTATAAAACCTTTGGGTCCTAAAGGAACGATCAAATTTAATATCACTTACAATTACATCCTCAATAAACAATCTCATATTCGTACCGGCGAAGTGGAAGACGGCGCTTATTTTATTGCTTATTTCTTTCCCCGCATTGCCGTGTATGATGATATTGATGGATGGAACAGGAACCCATATTTAGGTACGCAGGAGTTTTACAATGACTTTTGTGATTTTACAACATCCATAACAGTACCCGGAGACTATATTGTTTGGGCCACCGGCGATCTTACAAACAGCACAGCCATCTTTAAAGAAAAATATCAACAGCGAATCCAACAGGCCGAAACAAGGGATGGGTATATAACCATTATTGACAGTACAGATATAAAGGACCGTATCACAAAAAATGAAACCTCAAATACCTGGATATTTGAAGCAAAACATGTTACAGATGCTGTGTTTGCTTTAAGCAATCATTACATGTGGCAAAGTTCAAGCCTGGTTGTTGATAAAGCCACCGGCAGAAGAACCCGTGTTGATGCTGTTTTTAATCCCAAACACAAAGACTATTTGCTGGTTGCAGCCGATGCACATAAAACGGTAGAAGCCATGAGTTTTAATTTTCCTAAATGGCCCTATCCTTATAGTCATGAAACCGTTTTTGATGGGTTAGACCAGATGGAATACCCCATGATGGTAAATGATAATCCTGTTGAAGACAGGGCAGAAAGTATTGAGCTTACCGACCATGAGATCTTTCATACCATGTTCCCTTTTTATATGGGTATCAATGAAACAAAGTATGGCTGGATGGATGAGGGTTGGGCAACCATTGGCGAATGGCTTATTTCACCGATGATCGATACCAGCCTTGTAGACCTGTATGGCATTGCCGCGGTTGAACAAACGGCAGGCAACGAAGTTGATATGCCCATCATGACACTGACCACGCAGGAATACGGCACTTCCATGTTCATCAACAGCTATCCCAAACCTGCCATGGGTTATTTGTTTGTAAAAGATATGCTTGGCGATGACCTGTTTTATAAAGGCCTGCATAATTATTTCCGAAACTGGAACGGGAAACACCCGATGCCTTATGATTTTTTCTTTAGCATGAATGAAGGCTGCGGTAAAAATTTAAATTGGTTCTGGAAGCGCTGGTTCTTTGATGATGGTGTACCTGACCTGGCGATTGTGAAGGTTACAGAAAAAGGGAACAGTAAACAAATAACTATTGAAACAAAGGGAACGAAGCCTGTGCCGGTTGATGTGACCGTTGTATTTACTGATGGCAGCAGCCAGAAGTTTCATCAAAGTATTGCGGTGTGGGAAAAAGGGAATAAAACTACATTGATAAACTTTACATCTGCGAAGAAAATAAGATCGGTAGCGTTGGGAAGTTCGCATGTGCCGGACAGCAATAAAAAAGATAATTTTTGGAAGTCTAAATAATTACCACAAAGACACAAAGTAAATACAACACAAAGGGCACTAAGTTTTATACTTAGTGCCCTTTGTGTAAGATCTTAGTGTTCTCTGTGGTAAAACTTATCTCGTTCCCATATTCAACGGTGTATCTCTCTTCAGCATCTCATCCCTGTTCGCCATTTCCCATGCGGTATGAAAGATCATACGCACTCTTGATTCATACAGGTTCCAATATATTTTATCAACCGTATCAGTTGGCTGGTGGTAATCTGATTTAAGCATACCATCGTAGAAGAACAGGACCGGTATGCCTTTACGGGCAAAATTGTAATGATCGCTGCGGAAATAAATACGGTTCTGGTCGTTGGGATCATCAAATTTATAATCCAGCACCAGGTTGGTATATTTTTTATTTACGCCTTCGTTAATGACCGGCAGGTCGCTGCTGAGTTTATCATGACCAATTACGTACACATAATTAAGCGTGTCGCCGGTTTTACGCTCTGTATCTATACGGCCAACCATATCAGTGTTCAGGTCAACCGTTGTTTTTTCCAAAGGAAAGAAAGGATGGTCGCTGTAATACTCGCTGCCCCAAAGACCCTTTTCCTCGCCGCTAACTGTCATAAATACAATGGTTCTCCGGGGCCTGTTACCTTCAGCCGCAGCTTTGGCAAAAGCTTCAGCCATATTAATTACGGCTACGGTTCCGCTGCCATCATCATCGGCACCATAATAAATTTTTCCGTTACGCATGCCCAGGTGATCATAGTGACCGGTTAAAAAAACGTACTCATCTTTTTTATCGGTTCCTTCAATAATGCCAACCACGTTACTGGCATTGATGACGTTCCTGTATTTTTCAAATTTGTAGGCGACTTTTGTTTTGCTTTCCATCGTCCATTGGTTTGCAATGCTGCCGCTGGCTTTTGCAATTTTGAGCAGCGTATCAAAATTGTTTCCGATGATATTTTTTGCAAAAGCATGAGACAACTGTACATAGTTGATCGTTTTTTTGGGCTGGTCATCCCTGGGAAAATAAACACCTGTTTTTTTACCATTGGCTACTGCACGTTCATTAAAAGTTTCCTGGTTGGGGTTTATTACAAACACACCTGCGGCTCCTTTAGCTGCCGCCAGAGCAACTTTTTTGGGAACACCGGGAAAGCTCCATTCGCTGGCACGGGTGGTTGCGCTTAAAAAATATTTGCCGTCTTTTTTGGGCTCACCCAAAAAGATAACAACGATCTTTCCTTTTACATCAAGGCCGGTATAATCACTGTATTTCTCATCATCAATACCATAACCTGCAAAAATTATTTTTTTGCCCTTAAATTTCCCTGTCTCATTATTATTCAGTTGGGTAATATAGTCTTTGCCATATTCTGCAGTTTTACCGGCAACAGTAAGCTCTGAAGTTTTTAAACTGTCCTGGAACAAAGGATAAAATTGTTGATAGCCTTTTAATGCCGGAACAGTTTTTAAACCCATCGCTTTGAACTGCGATTCAATATAAACGGCGGCTTTACGCTGGCCTTCGGTTCCGGTTTCCCTTCCTTCCATTTCGGCACCGGCGATAATGCTGAGGTGTTTGTTCAGGTTTTTACCGGTGATCGTTTCCGCATATTTTGCAGACATATCTGTTTGTGCAAACGAAGCGGTACCTGCAAAAAGGCAGATAAAAAAGAATATTTTTTTCATGTTTAAATTTTAGTGAATGGCAATGTAGTCAAATAGGGGAATATCTGTTTTGTGTTTTTTATGAACGGTGGACCCCCTCCGCCCCCTAAAGGGGGAACCTGAAAGAGAATGATAATTTTTACATCTTTTAAAAATATTAAAAAGCCGCTAAAAATACTTAGCGGCTTTTTATATTCTTAAATCTCAGAAAAGAATTTACATAATCATACTCCAAAGTTCCCCCTTTAGGGGGCGGAGGGGGCTTTAACACGAGATCTTGGCAACCCGGTTTTGATGCCGGCCACCTTCAAAAGCGGTATTCATAAAAATATCCAGCATTTTTTCGGCATCGCCGTCACGTACAAAGCGGGCAGGAATACAGATGATGTTTGCATTATTGTGTTTGCGTGCAAGTTCAGCCAGTTCTTCGCCCCAGCAAATGGCAGCTCTTATGCCGGCATGTTTATTGGCCGTCATGGCAACACCGTTGGCACTGCCACACAATAAAATGCCAAATGCAGCTTCGCCTTTTTCTACAGCGGATGCAACAGGATGCGCAAAATCGGGGTAGTCAACAGAATCTTTACTGTAGGTTCCAAAATCATGAAAGGCAAGGCCTTCACCTTCTAATACAGAGATCAGGTCTTCTTTGCAATCAAACCCGGCATGATCGCATCCGATGGCTATTGGGAGTGTGAGGTTGAAGGGAGACATAATTAATGGATAATTGATAATGAAAAATGGATAATGCCTTTGTAAAATTAAGGTATAAAAGTTACTTGAAACAGTAAAAAAGCCAATGATTCTTTAAGGCAGCATTATCAATTATCAATTATCAATTAAAAAATTATCCATTAATCTCAGCTCCATTCTTTTTCTTCCTTTGCCTTCTTCCTGTCAACTCTGGCTACCAATTGGATGCTGATCCAGTAAAGTAATAATAATGGCAGTGCCACAATTACCTGGCTTGAGATATCCGGTGATGGGGTAATTACAGCAGCCACGACAAGTATGATAACAAAAGCGTATTTGGAATATTTTTTTAAGAATTTAGCACTAACGAATCCGATCTTGGCTAAAACGAATGCCAGTATCGGTAATTCAAAAGCAATACCACAACCCAAAACCAAATTCGAAAGGCTGTCTATATAATCATTGATGCTTGGTTGATATTCAATAGCGCCCGAGGAGCCCAAAGTAAATGAAGCTAAAAAATTAAAGGTAAAAGGGGCTAATAGATAATAGCCAAAAGCGGCACCTGCAAAAAAGCATAGCGATACCCAGAAAATACTGCCTCTTGCATATTTTTTTTCTTTGACAGAAAGGGCCGGCTTAATAAAACGCCAGAGTTCCCAAAAAATATATGGAAAAGCCACGATGAGGGCCCCGATCATGGCAATGGTTATTGCCGAAGTGAAAGTGCCGTTAACCTCGGTAACTAAAAACCTGATCTTTACCGGCGGCATACATAAACTGTCTCCAACGCCAAGCCAATGGCCAAACCTGCATAAAGTATCATAGGTGATAAAATCTTCGCTGGAAGGTGCCAGGATAACATTATCGTAAACCCAGTTCCTGAATATGAAAATGACAATGGCTGCCACCAGCCATACGATAACCGAACGCATCAGATGCCAGCGCAGTGCTTCCAGGTGCCCCATAAAGGACATCTCTTCGGGTTGCTCTACATGCTCCTTGTTACGCAGGCGCTTAAAAAAATTTTTTCTATCTGACGATGCTGTGGCCAAGGGTATAATTTGATTTGCAAAGGTAAAGCACTAAAGCTTTAATTAAACAGCCGGAATATTTTTTACATTACCGGTACGTTTTAATATACCCCAGCCCTGTAATTCGCCCTTTAATGCTTTATTAAATGATTTTAACAGGATATAATACATCAGTTGCCGGTAAATGAGACGCTGTGGTATCATCCAGAGCAGTTTGCGGTGATCTTCTTTCTCAAAAGCAAATGCCAGTGCTGCGCCGGCAATATCAACCGCTGTAAAAATAAAATAATACAAAATGATATTACTGATATCGGATTGAATGAGACCAAAGCCGGCAGCCAGTAAACTCAATACCAGCATGAGGTCGGCCAGTGGTGCCAGGAATGGTAACAGTATCTGGAAGATCAAAATATTGGGCAATGCCACCAGGCCAAAATTCTTATATTTTGGGTTGAAGACGGCATCGCGGTGTTTCCAGAAACTCTGCATCACACCAAAACTCCACCTGAAACGTTGTTTCATAAACTGGCGCATGGTTTCGGGTGCCTCGGTATAAGAAATGGCTTCGTTACAGTTTTTTATGGTATAGCCATTCCGGTGAAGGCGCATGGTGAGATCGCAGTCTTCGGCAAGGGTATCGGTGGTAAAGGCGCCCGATCGTATAACGGCTTCTTTCCTGAAAGCACCAATGGCGCCGGGTACCACGGTTATACAATTGAGCAACTCAAAAGCCCGGCGGTCAAAATTTTGTGAAGTAATGTACTCAATACTTTGCCAGCGGGTGATGAGGTTTACTTCGTTGCCAACTTTTACATTACCTGCAACAGCACCCACTTTTTCCTCTGTGAATTTTTTCATTAGCTGCGAAACGGCATCGGTTTTCAATTGTGTATCGGCATCAATACAAACAACAAAATCGCTGTTGGCAATATTGATCCCGAAATTTAATGCAGATGCTTTGCCGCCATTGGACTTGGTATGTACCTGCACATTGGCATTATTGATAAATGCTTCTGAAACTTTTTTAAATGTATTGTCTGTGCTGCCATCATCTACAAATACGATCCGCAGGTTGGGGTAATCCTGTTCCAATAAACTTTTAACTGTTCTGCAGGCGTTCAGTTCCTCATTATAAGCGGGTACAATAATACTTACCATAGGTTGTGCTGTAGAAACGGCTGCATACTTTTCTTTTCTTTTTTGAATGGCTGCAAAAATGCCCATACCCAGCATCCTGCCAACAGAGAGCAAAATGCCGGTAATGAATAAAGCAAAAAGAAAATGCTCTCCCCAGTAAGTAGCTTCGGCAACAAAAAAGTTTAGCGAATTGATCCAGCTCCTTTTAACCTTTGGCATTACATCATCTTTGGTTTTGCCCATCAGGTCGGCTACGGTGGTGAATTTGCAGCCACGTTTTTTAAAATAATCAATGATCCTGGGTAAAGCATCAACAGTGGCCTGCCTGCTTTCCCCGCCTGCATCGTGTAATAAAATGATGCTGGCATCAGTTGCTTCGGCAAGGCGAATGGTGCGGTTCACAATACTGTCGGCATTCATTTTTGGATCCCAGTCATTGGGGTCGATGCTTTCGCCTACGGTGATGTAATTATCTTTTTTACTGCGGGCAATGGGTTCTATTTCTTCAAAGCTTTGTGGTTCGCTATCCGCATTATATGGCGCCCGGAATAAAATGGTGGATCGCCCGGTGATACATTCCAGTAAAACACGGGTTGATTTTAATTCCAGGTCGGCCCTTTCCGGGCTCATCCTGGCAATATTATGATGCGTGAACGTGTGATTTCCGATCTCAAACCCGTCTTTATAAATACGGTTGAGGAGGGGAATATTATTTTCTGCATTCAACCCGATCACAAAAAAAGTAGCGGGTACTTTTTCTTTTTCAAGGATATTTAAAATCTGGGGTGTGTAGTTGGCATCAGGACCGTCATCAAAAGTGAGGATCATTTTATGCCCGGGACCCATAGGTGTTTTGTCTTCTGCGAATTTTTCATACACATAACCCGAGGGAAGCTGAACGTATTGCTGTTCGGTGATCAGCATTTCGGTCTTATCTGTTTCCAGTTTTATGTTTCCCTGTGCAGGCGTAAAGATGATATTCAGCAATTCGCCCTCGCCGGTGGGAGTTGGTTTTTTATCGGGGTTAACCGGCATGTCGGTGAGCAGGTTAAAGTCGAAAGGGTTTTTATGTAATGATCCGGTACTAAGGTTGCGTCCGTAAAAATTCCAGATGCGGGGATCCTCTCCACCCAAATGCCAGAGTGCGGTACCTGCAGTTGCATAATCATCGCTGAAACGCAGGATATTAAATGTGGTGGCAGCATCAGTGAACCAAATATTATGTTTTGTTTCGGAGGAAGTGTCTGTTTCTTTTTCAGTATACCTGAAATTCAGGTTATAGCTGTCGTTGCTGAATTCAATAGCAGCACCCGATAACTTGGCCTCATCAATGGCCTTGTCGTAGGTGATGTCTTCCACCCTTGTTACCCTTTTACCGTTTTCATTTTCTTCATTTATCCAATCCCTGCCATATCCAGCCACGCCCAATATTATTTTTGAAGGGTCAATATCATTATCTGTATTATCCAGTTTTTCTTCTATCCATTTCTGGCTGCTGATAGGGCCAGGACCAGTGGCATCGCTGTATTGGTCGTAAGCCATTAAAATGATGTAGTCGTTGTAATGGACCAGGTTTTTGTAATCATAATCTTCATTATCGGGTGATGCGTCCATGGAAACGATCATTCCTTTAGCATGAAGAGCCTCGTATAACTCTTTCTGAAACAAGGTCAGCACATCATTATTCTTTTCATTCAGTTCTTCAAGATCTACATTAATACCCTGTAACCGGTAAGCAGCAAGCGTATCTGCAATTTGCTGTATAATGAGTTTGCGTTTTGCCGGGTTGTTTAAAATAAGATGGGAAAGTTTTGGGTCAAAATACCCCGAATCCCTGTAGAGATGTGTATCCGGGTCTACAACTTTATGCGTACGGTAATTATTAAAAATGGGCTGAATGCTTAGGTTCTTTTGTTTCATAACAGCCAGGCCGGCCGGGTCAATCCTTGTCTGCAAGGAATAAGAAATGGTATCAATAAAAAACCATTCGGGGTAAATGGTATTCAGTTTATCACCATTTTTTTTGAGATCGGCCAGGGAAGCGGTGAGCCAGGGTGTATAAAATGCGGCCCTTACCTGTGGAGCTTTTAATTTTTTAAGGTCTGTTCTTTTTATCGAATCTTCCCCTTGTTTTTTTTCCAGGAAATCTTTAAAACCTTTGAATTTTTTATTAAGGGGTGAATTGAAAGTGAGCCTATTGTCGGGGTCTAATTTATTCCGGTAATATCTTGCTTTTGATCTGATATTGGGCAGATCGGGGTTGCGGCCATTAATAACAGCCAGTATAAGTACCGACAATAAAAAAAGAAGGATCAAGAGTATTATCCGAACTGTCCATTTAATACTTTTCCAGCGGGTGGGGCTATTTGTTTGAAATACCTGGGCAGCATTACTCATGCTAGATTCAATTGAGTTACAAATCTGCACCTTGTTATCCGGATTAAAATGCAGTTAACAGGAGATTAACCAGTTTGAATAGATCCGGCTTGTTTGCAGGAATTGGTAAAAAAGAGAAGCCCCGGTAGAAACCGGGGCCGTTACCAAAACTAACTGCTTATGAGAAAATTTGAATTATCGTTGTTTGATTATATAAACGCAAAATCGGTGCCAAAAGTTTTTTTATTGCTGTTAAGGATTTCATAATGCTGTTTTTTTAATTAAAATCCCACTATTTTGATTAACGAAGAAAAGAACTTTTTATTCTTGCTGTATTTTGCTTTACCGTATTTACAAGGTAAAAAACAGTAAAAACACCTGTATTTATATAGACCATTTTTAAAAACAGTAGTTTAATATCAAATAAAAAGCACGCTGTTTTCAGCGTGCTATAATTTTTTTATATAATTCCCAGTTATTTAATAAATCCTTTGATCAGGTCCATCAGTCCGCCGCCGCCGTTTTTCTGTTGTTGATCTTGTGCACCACCGGCCAGTTTGGAAACAATATCCATTAAGCCACCGCCTCCGCTACTTTGCCCAGCGCCACCGGTAAATTGACTTATCAGGTCCTGGAAATTAAAACCACTGTTGCCACTGCTTTGCTGTTCCTGCACCAGTTCGGCTGTTTTTCCGCCTGTAATTGAATTTAACAGGCCCTCTAAAGAAAAGCCATTGTCGGAGGGGTCGTTGGTTTTGTTGATTAAATTACCCAGTGTGTCGGGAATTAAACTGCTGGCCACATTATTTGCCTGCTTGCCGCCAAGATTGAACTTGCTCATCAGTTTACTGGCAAAATGTCCTATCATCATACTTACAATGGGATTGCTTAGCAGTCCGCTTTTACCAGAACCTTGCTGGCCCTTATTGGTAAACATAGAAATAATATTTTGCAGGCCCCCACCGGCAACCATATTGCGTAAGCCTGATGCAACGGTATTTGTAGCTTCGGCTACAATTCCGTCATTATGCTTATTCGGTACATCCGGGTTGTTAATTACTGAATCAGTTGCAGATCCTTTCACCAGGTTAAATAATTTTTCTAACATAGATTTTAGTTTTTTTGATGATCAATTATTGAAACTGGGAGGGTAATATTATAGGGATTGTGAAGGTATATCATCTTTAGTTCTGCGAGGTTAATTTTTCAGCATTTTCTGCAAATTGTAAAGCGTCTAAAAATTCCTGTATCTCACCATTGAGTATGGTATCTAAATTATACACGGTTAAACCAATGCGGTGGTCCGTCACCCTTCCCTGCGGATAATTATAGGTCCTTATTTTGGCACTCCTGTCACCGGTGCTTACCAGGCTTTTTCTCAGGTGTGAAATAGCTTCTTCTGCTTTCCTTACTTCCTCATCGTACAATTTTGTACGCAGCATTTCCATTGCCCTTAATTTATTTCCCAGCTGCGACCTGTCTGTCTGGCACATTACCACAATACCCGTTGGTTTATGGGTAAGAAATACTTTGGTCTCTACCTTATTTACATTTTGTCCGCCGGCACCACCACTCCTGGCAGTCTCCATTTTTACATCGCTTTCCTTCAGTTCAAAATCTACTTCTTCAGCCTCGGGCATGATGGCTACGGTTACTGCACTTGTATGTACCCGGCCCTGGCTTTCTGTATCCGGCACCCGCTGCACCCGGTGCACGCCGCTTTCAAATTTTAATACCCCGTATACATCATCACCCACCACTTCTACCTGCACCTCTTTATACCCGCCTACGGTTCCCTCGCTCTCACTAAGGATGGTCGTTTTCCAGCCCTTTCTTTCGCAGTATTTTAAATACATGCGCAGCAGGTCTCCCGCAAAAAGCGAAGCCTCATCACCACCCGTACCCGCCCTGATCTCGAGGATAGCATTTTTCTCATCATAGGGATCTTTCGGGATCAGCATGTTGCGGAGATTTTTCTCCATGGCATCTTTCTTTTCTTCCAGCTCCGGTAATTCCAGTTTGGCCAGGTTCCGCATTTCCTCATCATCGCCATTCAGCACTTCTTTATTGAACTCAATATCATCAAGCAGTTTAACATACTCGTTCCTGGCATTCACAATTTTTTCCAGGCTGCGGTATTCTTTACTGGTAGCGGTAAACTTTTTATTGTCGCTCACGATCTCGGGGTTTGTGAGTGCAACGCCGAGGTTATCGAATCTTCCTTTTATAGCATCTAATTTGTCGAGCATTATTATTCTTTATAGTTTATTCTGGATTCTAGATCCGAGATTCTTGATACTGGATCCTAGATACTGGATAAGAGCATGCCGGTTGTGATGTCTGCGATCCAGCGTCCAGTATCCAGTATCTAGTATCCAGTATCCAGTATCCAGTATCTAGTATCCAGCATCCAGCATTCAGCATCCAGCATCCACTCCGTTACTTATCTTTGTTATCCTGCACCTGGGCTTTCCATGTACGGGCGGCAAATTTACAATATATCAACCAATCAATTTGTACAGAAAATTTTCAGCAGATCATATTTTCGACGGATACGGATTCCGGCAGCAGCAGGTGCTGATCACAGATGCCAATGGTGTAATTACCGGTATTGTTGATGAGGCTGAGGCCGGAGATGGTATTGAGAAACTGGATGGGATACTTAGCCCCGGTTTTATTAATGCACACTGCCACCTGGAATTATCACACATGAGAGGGTTGATCCCCAAACATACCGGCCTGGTTGATTTTGTTTTAAAAGTGGTAAATGAAAGACATTTTGCAACCGATGAAATATTAGCTGCTATCGAGGATGCAGAAGAAGAAATGCTGGGGCAGGGCATTGTTGCTGTTGGTGATATCTGTAACAATGTGCTCACTATTACACAAAAGAATAAAGGCAGGTTACAATACCACAATTTTATTGAAGCCAGTGGCTTTCCCACTTCAGTTGCAAAAAGCAGGTTTGACAGATCATTGGCTTTTCTTGCTGAATACCGAACAACGACCAACGGGGAACGGTCAACGATCAGTCCCCATGCGCCTTACTCCGTATCACCAGAAATGTTTGCGATGATCAATGATCTTCCCAACAATAATTTATTAACCATCCACAACCAGGAGACAGCAGCCGAGAATGAATTTTTTGAAAAAGGCACGGGTGACCTTTTGCGGATGTACACACAAATGGGTATTGATATTTCTTTTTTTAAACCAAGTGATAAAACCAGTTTACAAACATGGCTGCCATATTTTACAAAAGGGCAAACCATTATTTTAGTACACAATGTTTGCATTTCAGAAATAGACCTGGCTTTTGCAAAACTCCAAACTCCAAACTCCAAACTCATCACTTATTATTGCCTTTGTCCCAACGCCAATCTATACATCAGCAATACATTGCCCGATGTGCGTATGCTGATGCAACAAACAGAAAATATTGTATTAGGCACTGATAGCCTGGCATCAAATGACCAGTTAAGTATTTTGGAAGAAATTAAAACGCTTCAAAATAATTTTGGGGAATTGGATTTGACTGTATTGCTTAAATGGGCTACCAGTAACGGTTCCAAAGCTTTACAAATGGACAGAAAACTGGGTAGTTTTGAAAAGGGAAAACAACCGGGTGTAGTATTAATTGAGGGAGTAGAGAATTTAAGAGCGAATGACAATACTTCTGTGAAGAGGATTCTGTAGGGGTCTGACGGCTTCAAGCCGTCAGCCTTCAGGCCCGCTTATAAAACTTCATGCAGTATCATTAATGTTTTCATCTGCCCAAAATCATGAATGTGCAAAGCATAATATTCCAGGTACCTCAACAATAAAATTCTTCTTATTTCACGGTTCAGTTTAAATTCTTCCAGTTCATAGGGCTGCATTACTTTTAATAACTGTGCAGTTAGTTCTGCATTTTTTCCATCCATGAAATAAGGGTGGATGGGTTGATGGTCAATAAAAACCCCTTCCTGCAGGTCCAACACCTGGTTGTCGCTGCTGAAATTATCGGTCATCCTGAAACCGAAAAAATGAGCCAGGTGCAGGGTAAAGAACAAAGCAAAATTTGCGGCAACAATTTTGTTTGCCTGGTCCAGCTCTGTAAAAGAAGCTGAACAAAAATTAAAAAGATCTTCATTGGGTTCGGGCTGCTTTAAACATTTCTGTATCAACTCGGCCATAAAAGAGGCAATGCTGTTCTTAATAACATCGCTTAATAACGTTGAGTACAGAACAGCCCATGAAAACTCTTTGAGGCGCTGCATGGATCTGTTATCGCTATGGTAAACCACCAGGTCTAGAATGGCTGTGGGTTGAAAATGATTGGCCTTTGATGAGGATCTTTTTGACGTTCTTACCCCGTTAACCATATAGGTTTGTATGCCGAACATTTCGGTGAATATGGTAACCACCAGGCTGGTCTCACCATATTTAATGCTTCGCAATACAATGCCTTTGGTTTTGTGTGTCATGGCGAACGTTAATCCGTTAATTGGTTAATCCGTAGGGACCTCATAATTTTGAACCGCTCTACAAATTAACGGATTAACGGATATACGGATTAACGTAATTAGCTGTAAATAGATTTTCTTTGCACAATTATTAATTATCCGTTATTAAATTATCCATTAATTATATGTGGCAACGATTAGGAAAATTTGTACTTAAGTTCAGGGGGCCTTTACTTATACTTTTATTGGCAGTATCTGTTGTCATGGGTTTTTATGCCAGTAAGGTTAAGCTGAGCTACGAATTTTCAAGAGCCATACCTACAGATAATCCCAAGTACAAAGAGTACATGGCATTTAAACAAAAGTTTGGAGATGATGGTAATACTATGGTCGTCGGAATTAAAACCAACAGTCTTTTTGATGTACAAACTTTTGATGCTTATAACGAACTTAGCCGCCGGTTAAAAAATATAAAGTATATAGAGGATGTATTGAGCATACCATCTGCTATTTACCTGGCTACGGATACTGCGAGTGGGAAATTGGTGGCAAAAAAAATATTTATTGATTCACTGAAAACGCAGGAACAGTTGGACAGTGCTGCAGTTGTTTTTTTTGATCTGCCTTTTTACAAAAACAGGTTGTATAATCCTGATTCGAAAGCATACCTGATGGCTGTTCGTATCAACAAAGAAATACTTGGTTCAAAGGGCCGTACGCAGGTCATTAAGGATGTTTCTGCTGCCGTAAAAATATTTGAAGAAAAAACAAAAATTCCGGTTCACCTTAGCGGACTGCCTTTGATACGAACTGTTGTTGCCGACAGGATCCAGCAAGAAATGAAATACTTTTTGTTTGGTTCTCTTTTATTAAGCGCACTCATACTTTTACTTTTCTTCCGCTCTGCCAGTACTACATTACTTTCTTTGCTGGTAGTGGTTTTGGGCGTTATATGGAGTACAGGTATCTTATATTTGTGCGGCTACCAGATCACGTTGCTTACGGCATTGATCCCCTGCCTGGTTGTGGTGATCGGTATACCCAACTGCATTTACTTTATCAATAAATATCACAGCTCATATATTGAAAACGGCGATAAACAAAAATCGCTGGTTGATATGGTAAGCAAGATGGGCGTGGTTACCCTGTTTTGTAATTTAACTGCTGCCATTGGCTTTGCTGTTTTTGCTTTAACCAAAAGCGCTATACTAAAGGAATTTGGTGTAGTGGCAGGTATAAGTATCATGATCATTTTTGTGATCTCATTTATTTTATTACCGGCAGCATTAAGTTATTTGCCGGCGCCAAAACCATCGCAAACAAAATACCTGAACAACAAATGGATAACCGTTTTTCTATTAAAGATAGAAGGCTGGGTGCTGAATCATAAAAAGATGGTGTACCTGGTTACTGCTGCTGTTTTGGCTTTTGCCGTGGTTGGGATCTTTAAATTAAAAAGTGTTTCATTTATTGTAGATGACCTGCCCAAAACGGATAAGATCTATACTGACCTGAAATTTTTCGAAAAGAATTTTCATGGAGTAATGCCATTAGAGATCGTGGTGGATACCAGGAAACCAAAAGGGATACTTAGCCCCAGAATTGACATTCATAAAATCGGGTTTTTTCAGGATTCTTTTTTAATGATGGAAAAAGACATTGCCAAGCCATTGTCAGTGGTTGACGGGATCAAGTTTTTTTACCAGGCCGCAAGCGGGGGCAAAGGTGATTCAACCTACACTTTACCTGCTTTTGGTAATCCGCTATCCGACGTACACAAAATGCTGGCCCAGGTACGTCAAAAGCGACTAAATAATGAAATGACGGCTTCTGACTCAGCCAGTTCAAAATTGATGGGTTCTTTTGTGGATTCAAGCGAACAGTATCTGCGTATCAGTATGAGTATGGCAGATGTTGGTACAGAAAAACTACCCCTTTTATTGCATGGGATCGAACAAAAAGCTAATGAAATATTTGATACAGCAACTTATAAAATTCAGCTTACCGGCACCAGCATCACTTTTTTAGAAGGCAGCCGCTTTATTGTGAATGGATTAAAGGACAGCATATTCTGGGCATTTCTTTTAATTGCATTTTGTATGCTCTACCTGTTCCGGTCTGTACGCATTTTATTATGCTCCCTTATTCCAAACCTTATCCCGTTGGTGATCACTGCAGGCATTATGGGATGGGTAGGTATTCCGCTTAAACCTTCTACGGTGCTGGTTTTTAGCGTCGCCCTCGGGATCGCCGTGGATATTACCATCCGTTTCCTGGTGAATTATAAACAGGAATTACCTGTTTATAATAACCATGTTTTAGAAACAGTAAGGGCCACCATTAAAAACACCGGGTTAAGCATTGTTTATACCGCCCTGGTACTGATAGCGGGCTTTATTATATTTTGCGGCAGCAGTTTTGGAGGTACCAAAGCCCTTGGTTGGCTCACTTCTGCAACCCTGTTAATCGCGACATTAACCAACCTGGTTTTACTGCCTGTTTTGTTGCTTTTATTTGCACCAAAAAAGCCCTTAAAAAAACAGTTATAATTAAATTGATATCTCAATTTTTTGACAAAAGAAAAAGCCTTTAACGCAAGACTGGTGAAGAAAAGCAGCAGAAAGGTTAATAAAATTGTCAAAGTATTTGATAATTACACAGAATGTGAATTATATTTGTCGCCATAAACTATTATGCAAATGAGAAAATTGATCTTGATCTTATCAGCGGTATTTGTATTTGTACTACATGCAGCTGCCCAGAACCGTACTGTAAGTGGTAAGGTTACTGATGATAAAGGAGCTCCTGTTGAAGGGGTTTCAGTTACCAGTGCTGATGGTAAACAGGGAACCCAAACAGATAAAGAAGGGAATTACACTATTTCTCTTCCTGTGTCTGTAAGGTCACTTCGGTTTTCCAATGTAAATTTTGAACCACAAACACAATCTATCGGCAGCCAGCTGGTGGTTAATACAAAGCTTAAGACCAAGGATAACAATCTGGAAGAAGTAGTGGTGGTAGGTTATGGTACGCAGCAGAAAGTAAAAGTAACCGGCTCAATAGGTAAAGTTGGTGGCGATAAAGTTGCGACCTTGGCCACAACCAGTTTTGATAGACAATTAGCTGGACGGATTTCGGGTGTTCAGGTGGTATCGGGCTCGGGCTTAGTTAGCGCTGCACCCCGTATCCGAATAAGAGGTGTCAACTCTATTACACAGGGTCGGGATCCGTTGATTGTATTAGATGGGGTTCCAACTTTTTCAGGTGGATCATCCGGCGTTGCTAATACGAATGTGCTTGCAGATATTAATCCTGCAGATATTGAATCTTATGAAGTTCTAAAGGATGGCGCCGCCGCCGCTATTTTCGGTTCAAGAGCTGCAAATGGTGTTATTTTAATAACTACCAAGAAGGGTAAGAATGGAAAGCTTAATGTTAATTATGATATGTACATGGGTTTTAGTAATGCCTTCAACATACCACGATTACTTAATGCATCTGAGTTCATTACCATCTCAAATGAAAAATTAAGAAACGCAAATCTCCCTAATGGAGCATTTGCCGATGCCAATAATACCAACACAAATTGGCTAGGTAATATTTTTAATAGTAATCCTTTTGTACAAAGCCATACCATATCTGCCAGCGGAGGATCTGATAAATCCACATTTTATATGTCTGTCAATTATCTTTCGCAGGACGGTTTGATAAGAACGAATTATAACCGCCGCTACAGTTTCAGGGCTAACATGGAACACAGGCCAAATAAGTATTTTAAATTTGGTAATAATATAACCCTTAGCCGCACGGAAGATAACGACCAAAATAACGGCGGTAATGCATTAAGCGGTGCAATGGCCGGGGCCATGAGGGCCTTACCCAATGTACCTGTTTACCTTTCAACACATCCAACAGGGTATAATATTACTGCAGACAATGCGGCTTTAGGCTCTGGAGCCAACACAAGAGTTATTGAAAACAATTACACCAATATTGCTTATGTGCTGGATAAAAATAAATTTAGTAATCAGCGTACAAGGGTTATTAATAATTTGTTTTTAGAATTAACACCAATTAAAGAATTAAGCATCAGAACGCAGGCAACAATAGATTACATTACTTCTACTGACTTTCAAAGCTTAGATAAGATACATGGTGATGGTAGAGGTGTAAATGGAAGTGTTTTTAATCAAAATATTCAAACTACCAGTTTAAACTGGCAAACTTTTGCTACCGCTAGCAAAAGTATAAAAAGACACTCAGCAATCCTGGTAGCTGGTTTAGCAATGCAACGCAGTCTTAGTCAAAACTTTAACGGTCAGGGAACTAATATTTCCGATCCATTTTTTCAAACTGACAACCTTATAACAAATTCTTATGTTAACCAGTTTTCAGGAGGTTTTTATGGCAAAAGAGGATACCAGGCATTTTTTGGCAGGGTTAACTATGATTTTGATAACCGGTATTTTATTGAGTTCAGTTTGCGCCGTGATGGTTTAAGCAGTTTGTCAAAAGGGAACGAGTATGGCAATTTCTTTGGTGGTTCTGCAGCATGGAGAATCAGCCAGGAAAAATTCTGGACTAAAACCGGGTTGAATAAATTTATAGATCAACTAAAATTAAGGGCAAGCTATGCAGAAGTGGGTAACGAACCATCAGCTGCTTTTCCTTTTTTAAGCACATACGGGCTTGCTCCTTATGGAGGAATTTCAGGTCTGGCTGCTAACCGTATTGGTAATACAAGCATACGCTGGGAAACAAGCAAAAAAATCAACTATGGTTTTGATATGGTTTTTGGCAAAAACAAGTTTAATTTATCGGTTGATATTTTCAAAAATAAAAATGATGATCAATTGTTGGATGTTTTGCAACCTCCATCTTTTGGTATTCCGGGGGGTATTATTACCAAAAATATCGGAACTATGGAAAACAAGGGTGTTGAAATTGAATTGGGTGCTCAATTAGTCAATTATAAAAAATTTACCTGGAGAATGGATGCAAACTTTACTTCAGCATCTAATAAAGTAATCTCCCTGGCAGATGGACAAAAAGAATTGCCTTTAGCAGGCCCTAATAACGGAACATTTAATATCCTTAGACTTAATGAATCTATTAATGCATTTTATGGTTATAAGTATGCCGGGGTAAATTCAGCCAATGGAAATCCAATGTGGTATAAAGAAGATGGAAGCATGGTACAATATAATAATGTACCGGGTACTGCTGCAGGATATTATTTTGCTATAAATAAAAATGATCCGAATCTTGGTGTGGCAACTACTTTAGGCAACAGATATATTGTTGGATCTCCATTACCAACCTGGTACGGTGGATTTTCAAATACTTTTGGTTATAATAATTTTACCATGGAAGTCTTCTTCCGCTACAGCGGAGGTAATTATGTATATAATTTAACCAGACAGGAAGTGTGGAACAGCCAGGGATTTGTAAACAATGGAATAGAAATTTTAGATAGGTGGACAACACCTGGACAGGTTACTGACGTACCCAAATTATACTACGGACGAGATAATCTTGCTAATTTAAATGGTCAGCTCAACGAGAGGTTTCTTGAAAAGGGAGATTTTTTACGCCTCCAGAATCTGGTATTCTCTTATACTTTAGACGGAAAAAGTTTAGAATCTGCATCTAGAGGTATTGTAAAAACCATGCGCTGGTATGTGCAGGGCCAAAACCTTTTTGTATGGACAAAATATAAAGGAATAGATCCGGAAAATACATCAGAGCTTGGTATAGATAATGCTTCTGTACCGCAGTTGAGAACATTCACCTTTGGAGTAAATGTGGGTTTCTAATTTTAAAGGCACTTAAAAATTATAAAATGAAATCAGTTATGAATAAATTATTATCAGGTCTTTGGGTTGCAGGCTTATTGCTTTTATTGAGTACTTCCTGCAAAAAAGTTTTAGATGTTGCACCATATAACTCTTTAACAGATGTTACCACCTTTACATCACCTGAAAGAATAGAGGCTGCGGTAAATGGTGTATATGATGCCGCACAAAGCGGATTTTATGCCGGTGGCCAGGTAAGGGGTTATCCTTTTGGGGCAGCCAGTATTGAACAGGGCGATATGAGAGGAGAAGATATGTTGACTTTTGTTACATTTTATCAAATTACATACGAAGGAAGCTATAATACGACCTCTGCCAATAATGATTTTATGTTTCAAACATTATATGGTCTCATCAATAAGGCAAATCTTACCATTGAAGGTGTAAATGGTGCTGTAGCAAAAGGAATTATCAGTCCTGCTTTAGGAACTGAATATGTTGGGGAATGTCTTTTTTTAAGGGCCATGGCACATCATGAATTATTGTTGCATTTTTCCCGCCCTTACCGTGATGGTAATGGAAGCCAGTTGGGAATTATTTATCGTGATTTTGGTATCAACAATGATGCTACTGCAACTTTAGCAAAATCGAAAACAAGAACTACGGTGGCTGATGGATATACCAAAATTCTGGCTGACCTGGATATTGCAGAAACTAATTTGCCTGCTTCCACATCAGTGGCACCTGCCCCGGTTAATGCTGCAGCTAATAAAACATATCGGGCTACCAAGGCTGCAGCCATCGCCTTAAAAATGCGTGTAAGGCTGCATATGGGCGATTGGCCCAATGTAATCCTTGAAGGAAATAAGCTGGTTCCCGCAACCCCATCTTTAACTTCCTATCCGGGATTCACGAGCCCTATAGGTGGCTGGAAGCTGGAAAATTCACCAGTAACTCCATTTACAACTGCAGGATGGCAAGGTAATGAAACCATCTTTTCTATAAGAAATGCTGCAACTGATAATAACGGTCCTAACGGAGCTTTAGCCGCAATGCATGCTAATACAACGATTGGCGGAAGAGGAATTATCAGGGTAAGCCCTATAATTTATAATTTACCTGCTTTTCGTTGTGATGACTTGAGAAGAAATCTCATGGGTATAATAGGTTCAGGAGCTACAGCTAATTATCTTACTACAAAATACTTCGATGCAACTACCAATACCGATCCTGCACCCCTCATCCGTTATGCAGAAGTTTTGTTGACTTTAGCTGAAGCAGAAGCCAGGCAAAATGGAATTACTGCCAAGGCTTTGTTTTTATTAAATGAGGTACGTAACAGGGCTTTACAAGGAGGTCCGGGTACCTTTACTTTACCCCCGGCGAATACTTATACAGTTGCATCATTTGCAAATTCAATTGCTTTAATAAAAGCAATTCTGGATGAACGAAGAATTGAATTTATTGCTGAAGGTAAGCGATGGGGTGATATTCACCGTAATGCAACGGATGCAAACTTTACAACAGGTGGCATACCGGCTAAAATTGGTATTGGAGCATCTACTTTCGCTATGTATAGCTGTGGCTCTGGTAGTGCAACTTATACAACGGCTATTGCTGCATTTCCATACACTGATTACAGGTTCTTGTGGCCAATACCTTTCAGTGAATTACAAACCAATCCTAACTACGCACAAAACCCCGGCTATTAATATAGTATTTAGAATTATAAAAAACACCCCCGATTCATCGGGGGTGTTTTTGTATCCGGCAGGGCTTAGGATGAGCGTAGTTATTAAAAAGTTTTTTGTTTTTACTCATATATTTTTTTAAATATAAAACAGCGTTATGGATAGTAAACTGGTCAACTTATCGCCATGTGTAGAAAAAATGTTGCAAGTTTGTTAAAAAACATTTTTCATCGTAACAATTAATTCATACTTTTAACTATTATTGCTAAAAAAGATTCCAAAACGACCTACTTAATTTAGTTTCCAAATGACCATTACAGTTCACCAAAAAAAATCAACATGAAAAAAACCTTTACTTTCAGTTGTCTTTTATTTGTTCTTGCCTTTCTCGTAAACCCTGCTGCCGCACAAAAGTCTGGCGGGTTTGCACCGGCATCACTTGGGCCCGCCCCAACAAATACATCGACATCATTCGGACCTGGCAACACTTCCAATGTTGCAAATCCGGCAAGCCGTGCCTGGTGTTATACCGGCGCAGCTCCGTTTCAGCTAAACAGCCAGTCACTGTCCAGTACCACGTTAACACCGGTTGGTGCTACGGTAACTTTCGGTTATCCGGGTGCTGCGGCATGGAATTACGCTAACGGAAAATTGTATGCAATAGACCAGGCAGCTCCTTTTGCCCTGTACACTGTTGATACACTAACAGGTGTAAGAACATTTATTGCCAACTGTACCGGTGTTCCGCAAAATAATTTTACAGGTTTAACATGGGATCCGGTTACCGGCAATATGTACGGTGTTTCAAGTACTATCGCCGTTTCCCAGATATTTACGGTTAATATTGCTACAGGTGTTTGTACCCCTATAGGTGCACCAACAGCAGTATGCCCGGCTGCGATCCAGATAAATGCAGCGCCATCAGGATCTTTGTTTTCGGTAGATATTGTAAATGATGCTCTATACAGATGGAATAAAGCAACAGGAGTTCCAACTTTGATTGGCCCAGTAGGTTTTAATGCCAATTTTGGACAGGATGCTGCTTTTGATTTTAGTGATGGACAATATTACTGGGCTGCTTTTAACTCAACTGCAGGCTCAGCTCAACTTAGGCTTATTGATACATTGACCGGGGGAGGTTCCCTGATCGGTAGTTATCCCAGCCAGGTAAACACATTGGGAATATATACTTCCCTCTTACCTATTCAGGCAACTTCTTCTGCTATAACAGCTGAGAACTGTTCGCCTGCAAACGGTGTGCTCGATCCAAATGAAACAGTAACTGTAAGTTTCTGTTTAAGAAATACAGGCACAACCAATACTACCAACCTGGTAGGTACTTTACTGGCTACGGGTGGCGTAACAGTTCCCAGTGGTCCTCAAAACTATGGTGTGGTTATAGCCGGTGGTGCACCGGTTTGCCGCAATTTTACCTTTACGGTTAATGCAACCTGTGGTGGAACTGTAGTTGCTTCTATCCAGTTACAGGATGGTGCAACCAATATCGGTACTATAACTTATAATTTTATCACCGGTACAATAAGTACTACGTTTACGCAAAACTTTGATGCGGTAACTGCACCTGCTTTACCTGCAGGATGGGTTGCTACTAACCTTGCAGGCGGTGCTCCTCTTTGGGTCACTTCCAGTGCAGCCTCAGTATCTGCTCCAAATTCTATTTTTGTTGATGATCCGGGTGTTATAACCGATAAAGTTATTGAAACGCCTACGATCGCTATAACTTCTGCTTCTTCAATCTTCACTTTCAGGAATAACTATGCACTTGAAAATAATTTTGACGGAGGTGTTCTTGAAATTTCAATTAATGCAGCAGCTTACCAGGATATTATTACTGCCGGTGGTACATTTACCTCGGCTGGTTATAACGGTACCATCAGTACTGCTTTTGGAAACCCACTGGGAGGCCGCCAGGCCTGGACAGGCACTGCGGGTAGTTTCTTAACTTCATCTGTTAGGCTGCCGGCGGCAGCAAACGGACAGAATGTTAAGTTCAGATTCCGTATGGGTTCTGACAACAGTGTTGCTGCAACAGGTTGGAGGATTGATGATGTTACCATTTCACAACCAACATGTTGTTCTGGTTGTATACCACCATCGGTGGCTACACAACCAACCAATACTGCTGTTTGTCCTACCGGTACTGCAACCTTTACCGTTGTACCAGGTGGTAGCGGTCCATTTACATATGTATGGGAGGAAAGCACTACAGGAGTTGGCGGTCCGTTTACTACTGTTACTAATGGTGGTGTTTACTCTGGTGCTACAACAGCAACCTTAAGTATTGCACCTGTAGTTGTGGGTATGAATGGTTATGCATACCGTGTAATTGTTACCGGAAACTGTGGATCACCGGTTACCAGCAATCCAGCTGTTTTATCAGTGATTGCAACAACTGCCGGAGGTACTATAACACCTGCATCTACAACAGTATGTACTACACCTAATAGTGGTACACTAACACTTTCGGGCTATGCAGGAAATATCATACGTTGGGAGTCTTCAACAACAAGTAATGCAGGCCCATGGACAAATATTGCAAACACCACTACAACACAGACATATACTAATATTACAAACACAACATGGTACCGCGTACTTGTACAGGCTTCAGGTTGTGCTGCAGTTTATTCAACTGTTGCTGTAGTTAATGGAAATCCACAGGTAGTAATAATTGCCGATCCCGGTACTACTATTTGTGAAGGAGATCCAACCTTATTAACCGTTGTTTTGGGAACTGCATCACCAATTGGTACTTTATATACACAGGGTACTAACCCTGCGGCTAATGGTTCACCATCACAGGTGTTTGAACCAGCAAATGCAGCCTTTACTTCTCAGTCCGCAGATGACTTTACAGTACCTGCCGGAACAAGCTGGACAGTTACACAGGTAACTGCTGGTGGTATTGGAGCAGGTACGCCTACTTCAGTAAATGTATTCTTCTATAATAATTCAGCTTCTAACCTGCCAGGTACGGTAGTAGCTTCTTACCCCAACATTGCAACATTTGTAAATGCTGGCGGTAACTATACAGTTACGCTGCCTTCTTCACTTACTTTAGGTGGTGGTACTTATTGGGTATCTGTTCAGGTTAATATGAGTTTTGCAACCGGTGGCCAATGGTTCTGGGGAAATTTTGGTACTACCAATATTGGTAACCAATATGCCTGGCAGAATCCAGGTGGTGGCTTTGCTACACCTTGTACAAGCTGGGGTTATGGAGCTACGGGTTGTGCAGTAGGTGGAGGTGTTAACCGCAATAATGTTTTCGCTATTATCGGTACTTCAATTACAGGAGGCGGTCCATTAATTCCTGGTTATACTTTCTTATGGAGTCCTGCTGCAGGTTTAAGTTCTACAACTTCAAACCCTGTTGCTGCTTCTCCAGCCAATACAACAACTTATAGTGTTCTTGTAACAACGCCAGCAGGCTGTACAAGAACGGCTACTATATTAATTAACGTAAATAAACGTCCAACCGTAACAACACAACCTGTAAGTACAGTCAATTGCAGCGGTAGTACGGCAACATTTACTGTGGGAGCGATCGGCGCAGGCCTTACCTACCAATGGCAGGTGAGTACAACCGGTTGTGCCGGTCCATGGACCAACTTAAATAATGCTGTTCCTTATAGCGGTGTAAATACTGCAACGCTTAACATTAGCCCGGTAAACGGATTAATGAATGGTTATGCTTACCGTGTGGTATTAGGCGGCACATGTGCACCTGTTAATAACAACAATATTTCTAATTGTGTTACATTAACGGTTAATCCTTTGCCTGTTGTTACTATTTCACCTGCAGGCCCTGTATGTGGTGGTGTTGCGTGCTCGTTTGGTACACAATTAAGTACAGCATCTGCACCTCCTCCCGTACCCGGCTCTGTAACTGTAAGTTCAGGTACGATCAATCTTGTTGTACCGGATGGTGTTGCCGCAGGTGTAACCACTCCTATAACTATAGCAGGTGTGCCGGCTAATGCAACTATCACCAATATTTCTGTAGCCTTGAATATGCCGCATACATACCCGCATGATATGATCATTGGCCTGAAGGGACCTAGTGGCCAGATATTGAGTTTGTATAAACACAATACCAATACTACAGTGTTCCCGCCGGCTTCAATTCCAACTGCCGGATGGTATAATGCAGTAGTTAGTAAGACAGCATCTACTGTATTCAGTACCGTTCCTGATCCTTTCAGGTACGGACAAACAGCTCCGGCTGGTCCTTACAAGGCAGATGCCCTTAATGGCACTACCAGTACAGGTTATACCATTCAAGATCAAACAGGTTTTGTTACCAATGCAGCAAACTTTGATGCTTTATACACTACAGCTGCTTCTATGAACGCTGCCTGGACATTAGGTCTTTGTGATGGCGGCGCTGGTGATGTCGGAACCTTGTCTTCATGGTCAATGACTGTTGATTATACAACACCTGGTACCACAAATTCAACACTTTCTTACGTGTGGTCTCCGCTGGCCGGCTTATATACAGATGCTGCGGCTTGTGTTCCTTATACAGGTACCAATACGCCTGTTGTTTATGCAGCACCAACTACATTAACAGTATATACAGTAACAGCTACCAATACTGTGACAGGTTGCTCGAGTACAGCATCTGTGGTGGTTAATTACACACCACCTCCTCCGAATGTAGTGCCTTCATCGGTTACCATGTGTTTAGGTGATCCTTCAGTAAGGTTAACCAGTTCATCATCATCATCATCATCTTCAACGGTTACAGCGTCATCGGGCCCGATCAATGTGAATATTCCTGATGCAACGAATGTTGCAGCAATTTCCACGCTGAACATTGCAGGGGTACCAACAGTACCGGGTGCAGCGATCACGGAAGTTAAGATCACCATGAATATCAATCATACATGGGTGGGTGATGTTGATGTGAACATCAAAGCACCAAACAATGCTATACTTAACCTGGTAGGCTCTTTAGACGGAGGTACCGGAGGTAATGCATCAGATAATTTCACAGGCACGGCCTTCAGTTCACTTGGTGGCGCTGCCATCAGTGGTGCTGCGGCTCCACGTACTGGCACTTATGCTGCAGAAGCACGTACTGGTTATGGTCCAATCGGTTATTTCCAACCTGCTGGAGCTACCTGGGCTGGTCTTACACCAACCCCTGCATCTGCAAATGGAACCTGGACACTTGCCATGGGCGATAAGGTAGGCGGTGATGTAGGAACGCTTACATCATGGTCAATCAGTGTAACAACTACGGTTACAACAGGTGTACCTGCTACACGTGCAACCTGGTCACCGATCACTTTTTTATGGAATGATTCAGCACGGACCCAACCATATATAGGTGATGCAAGAGATACTGTTTGGACAAGGCCAACGCCAGCAGGTGTTTATCCTTACCAGGTTACCATTCAAAGTCTGCCTGCGAACCTTCCTACTCCGTTATCATTTACCAACCCTGCACCAATCACTATCAATAACGTTGGTACGGCATCGCCCTCTCCTGCAACCCTGGTAGTAGCAGGAGTGCCAATAGGTGGTGGCGCTACGGTTAGAAGTGTTAATATCAATGGATTTAATCATACCTGGGCTGGTGATGTGAATATGGTATTACAGGCTCCTAACGGAACAACGAATGTGATATTAATGGCAAATTCAAATGCTGATCCGCTTATTGCTGCAACCAATGTTAACTTAACATTCTCTGATGTAGCAGCAGGGTCTTTACCAGCTACAAGCCCAATGGCAAGTGGTACATATTTACCTACAAACAGAAATGGATCACCGTTTGCTTTCTTAGCACCCGGCCCAACTGTTACAGGCCCTACATTCCCGGCAAGTCCAACTCTTTCTACATTTACCGGCAATTTGAACGGAACGTGGAAGTTATTTGTTGAAGACAGGGTTGCTGGAGACGCAGGTAGTATAACAGGTGGTTTTACTATTAATTTCAATGTTCCGCTTGCGCCTTGCACTTCACCGCCAAGAACAGTGATCGTTACGGTTAATCAGCCTGCATCAATTACAACACAACCGGTTAGTCAAACCATTTGTACCGATAAAGTAGCTACATTCACTGTAGTTGCAGCAGGTACAGGTCCATTCACTTACCAATGGCAGGTTAGTACCAACAGTGGTAATACCTGGACCAATATAACCAATGGCGGTGTGTACAGCGGTGCAACTACTGCAACTTTAACCATAACTGCACCTCCGGTGACTATGAGTGGTTATTTCTACCGTGTAATTATCAACGGTGCGGCACCTTGTGGACCGGCTACATCAAACAATGTTGTATTAACGGTTAATCCATTACCGGTAGTTGTGATCAGTGCAAATCGCACCAGCCTGTTACCAGGTTTAACAGCTACCATAACCTCTACTGTATCACCAAATGCACCGGCTCCTAATGGAGGATATACCTGGTTGCGTAACGGTGTTGTAGTGGCTGGTGCCATAACTGGTACACTGGTTGTAGATATTGATGGTTTAGGTGATTATCAATTAAGGGTTAAGGACATCAACGGATGTACTAGTCTATCCAACATTATAAGCATTAGAGATTCTGTAAGCGGCAAATGCTTCATCTATCCTAACCCAACCAGCGGAATATTCCAGGTTAGGTTCCATAGTGTAGCAAGCAATGTGTTGCCAAGAACATTAACTGTTTATGATACTAAGGGTGACAGGGTGTTTACACAACTGTACACTATTGGAAGACCATACGACAGAATGGATGTTGACATGAGAGCTTATGGAAAAGGACTATACTGGGTTGAAATTGGAGACCGTAACGGTAACCGATTGACCATGTGTAGAGTCGTTATTCAATAATAGATCTCACTGAATAAATTTTAAGTCCATCCGCCAACAGGCGGATGGACTTTTTTATATAGGATATTAATGGGGATGATCGGTTAAAATAGGGTTTAGCAAAGCCGGAAATGCTTCCTGGTTATTGTCCGTCCACAGGATGCGGTGCATTGCCCATTGTCTGTTACCTTTGCCGCTGTGAAACAAAATGAAAAATACCAGGTAGTGATCGGCCTGGAGGTACATACCCAGTTACTTACCCAAAGCAAATTATTTTGTGGCGATAGTGCGGCTTTCAGTACAGATCCCAATACGCATATCAGTCCTGTTACACTGGCACATCCGGGCACTTTGCCCAAAATGAATGCCAGGGCCATTGAGTATGCTATTAAGTTAGGACTGGCACTAAATTGTGAAATTGAACAACATAATTATTTCGCACGTAAAAATTATTTCTATCCTGATCTGCCAAAAGGTTACCAGGTTTCGCAACATACTACGCCAATTTGTAAAAATGGATATGTGCCTATATCAGTTGCCGCTGGGGAACGGAATATCAGGCTAAACAGGATACATATTGAAGAGGACGCCGGAAAAAGCCTGCATGATGTTGATGAGCATTATACATCTATTGATCTGAACCGTGCCGGTGTTCCGTTGCTGGAGATTGTAAGTGAGCCCGATATGCATAGCAGCGATGAGGCTTTTGCCTATATCACCGAATTACGCAAGCTGGTTACCTGGCTGGGCATCTGCGATGGCAACATGGAAGAAGGCAGCATGCGATGCGATGCCAATATCTCCATCCGTTTGAACGGTGACACAAAACTGGGCACCCGTGTTGAAGTAAAGAACCTGAATAGTATCCGTAATGTTAAAAAGGCTATTGATATTGAAGTTGAACGCCTGGTCAGCCTGGTTGAAAATAACCAATCCATCTTACAGGAAACCAGGAGTTATGATGCGGATAACAACATTACTTTTTCTTTACGCTCAAAAGAAGATGCTGATGATTACCGTTATTTTCCGGAACCAGATCTTACACCCTTCTTAATCACCGATGATTATTTAGTTCAGATAAAAAATGAACTCCCGGTTTTACCCAATGCTTTAAAAATGCGGTATATAACTGACCTGCAGCTTTCGGATTATGATGCATCTGTACTTTGCGATGATAAGGAACAATCAATATATTTTGAAGAAGTTATAAAACATACAGATAATTATAAAGCTGTGGCCAACTGGTTGCTCGGCCCGATTAAAAGTCACCTGAACGACAATAATATCTCTTACAAACAATTTTCTTTACCTGCAGAAAAGCTGTCGGCTTTAATTGGATTGGTAGAAGATGGCAAGCTAAATTTTGGAGTCGCCTCAGCAAAAGTATTTCCGGCCTTATTGGATCAGCCTTCAATGCAGCCACTGCAAATTGCGACAGCGCTGAATTTGATCCAGGAAGGCAATACTGATTTCATAGAGCAATGGGTTGATGAAGCGATCGCTGCAATGCCTGGTAAAGTAAAAGAATATCGCTCGGGTAAAAAAGGCCTGATCGGTTTATTTGCGGGCCAGGTAAAAAAGCTAAGTAAAAATAAAGCCGATATGCAATTGGTAAATTCACTTTTAGAAAAAAAATTAAACAATTTATAGAATGAAAAAAATATTTGCTGCTACAGTAATTACTGCGTTTTTATTTTCCTGTAATTCGGGGAATGATAAAGGGAAATTCACCCTTTCAGGCGAAATAAAGTCTTCACCCGATCAAAAAATTTTCCTGGAAGAATTATATTTTAGCGAAAAACAACCTGAGGTTCTGGATACAGGGGAAATAAAAAATGGAAAATTCACGGTATCAGCACTCTCGGCCGAAGAAGGGCTATTCCGTATCCGCACGGAGGATAAAAAAAACACCTATCTCTTTATCAATGAAGATGATAAGATAAATTTTACAGCTGATGTAAGTAAGCCTCAAAATTTTTCTTTTACCGGATCTGCAAACAGCTCTTTAAAAAAATTGATGTTGTATACCGATAGCATTGGTGCGTTGGTTGCGGCTAAAGACAAATTGCTTACGGGATATGTAGAAGCGGGAGCCAAACAAACAGACAGTATATTTATAGCAACGCTTAATGAGATAAATTCTTTAAAAGAAGATTTCGGCAAATACTGTTTTGCTTATGCTGATACGGCCAAAAGCCCTATGGTTGCTTTATTTTCGGCAACTATGGCTCCTGTTGATATCAGTAAATTTGAAGTTCCTTTAAACAAGCTGCTAAAACGTTTTCCAGCGCACAAAGGTATTACCGGTGCACTTGCTTATATCAAGTCGCAGGCAAATCCGCAAACCCAAACCCCACAGGCACCAGCGGGGGCTCCGGCAATTGGGGATATGGCTCCTCAAATAACCATGAATGATGTAAATGGTAATTCTTTTTCTTTAAGCCAGTTGCGGGGTAAATATGTTTTGGTTGATTTCTGGGCCAGCTGGTGTGCTCCCTGCCGCCAGGAGAACCCCAATGTGGTTGCTGCCTATAACCGGTTTAAAGATAAAAATTTCACCGTGCTTGGCGTATCGTTCGATAAAGACAAAGCGGCATGGCTTGGCGCAATTAAAAAAGATAATTTAACCTGGCAACAGGTAAGCGATCTGAAATACATGAACAGTACGGCTGTAAGTTTATATGGCATTAGCGGAATTCCTTATAATGTATTAGTAGATCCTACAGGAAAAATTATTGCAACGGGCTTAAGAGAAAACGATCTTCAAAACAAACTGGCAGAAGTTCTAAAATAAAATTAAGTAACCTTATTGAGTATGATGGATAAATAAAAAAGCGTCCCGCAATTGCGGGACGCTTTCACTTGCTTATTCATGGCTTATAAATTAGCAGTCTTTAATTTTTTCTCAATTTTAATATCAAAGCTCATGGCACTACCATTACGGGTAGCTTTAATATTGTAAGAAGATTTCTCCATATTTTGATGCAGTTGCTCACGCACTTCATCTGTATTGGAAACTTTTTTTCCGCCGATCTCTGTAACCACATCATCTTTTTTCAACCCCGCTTTGTCGGCAGGAGAATCCTTATCTACATCTAACACTTTTACGCCATTGCCATCATTTGTATCCTGGATCTTTAAACCCAGTTTTTGTTGGCGCGGAAAGCTAAAAGTATTATCATTGAAAAATTCAAAATTATCAGCGCTACCCTGACCCTGGCTCCATGTTCTTGGTGATATATTAACGTTTGGAACCTCCGCTACTTTTGGAATGGTAAAGGATCTTGACATGCCATCAGGTCCATTGAATGAATAGGCCATAGCATTTGAACCTCTGCGTTCGCCTAATATTGCTTTTGCAGAACCAGCCTGGCCCTCACGCATGTAGTAAACGGTTACTTCTTCTTTTGGCTTAAATGAGGTTACTACATCTGATAAAGATTCAGGGCCCACAACTTTCTTATCATTGATCTTTGTGATCA
>JBDSXS010000181.1:0-6144 GCA_039926045.1 Ferruginibacter sp. | reverse complement strand
CTTTCAGATCTCCTGATCGCCGGCATCAACAGTAATGAAGTAGCGAAGTTCAAAAAACGCAACAGGGATATTAAACTCACGATGGATGCTGCGTTGCAGACAAAGATCCAGCTTTCTTTACAGGCAGATGACAGTTTAAATAAAAAAAGGATCTCAGTTGTGATCATGGAAGATAATACAGGAGATGTGATCAGTTCTGCATCCTGGCCATTGCCACCTGTGAACGACTGGGAGCGGATGACCCTCAGTGAAAATGAACTTAACAAATTACCGGGCTGGAACGTAAATGCTGATGTGGGGTTTACACATGCTACCCAACCCGGATCTACAGCAAAGCTCATCACAGCACTTGCAGCATTTAATAAACTTGGGCAGCCTGCTGCAAAAAAAGTCATAAGGGTTTATCCAAAAGATCTTATCCGCATTACCGGCCCTGAGCCAGATGAGGCCGGGCTGATCAACATTGAGCGTGCCATTGTAAGGTCCAACAATTCATTTTTCATTCGCCTGGCCAATGAAGAAAAATTGCAGGAAGAAATGGGAACGCTTTATATGCAATCGGGTATGTTCCTTCACCAGGTGGGAGGATACTATTTTGAAAATGAGACCGGCAATAACAAACAACAGGAAAAATGGAGAGAACTCTGGAGAAAAACTGAATTCAAAAGTCTTAAACTTTACAACCCGGAAAATATACGCCGCACCAGGGCCATCGGTGTCTCAGGCATGGCATGGGGACAGGGTGAACTGGTGGCAACACCTGCCGCAGTAGCACGTGTTGCATCGGGCATTGCAAACAATGGTATGATGATACCTAACCGTTTTGTACTGTCTGTAAATGGAGTTGCTACCAGCAGTAAGCCGGGTATTTCTCTTGTGAATGATCCGGCCTATGCCCAACAGTTAGCGGTGTATATGAAAAAACAAAGTGCTCCAAAAAAAGGAAAGCTGGGCATCCTGGTTGCAGGTAAAACGGGTACACCTGAAAGGATATTCAAAGGAGAACAGATCAATGATGGCTGGTATGTATTTTTTGCACCCAGGGCAAGCGGCGAGGGGCACCTGGTGGTTTGTATCCGTATTGAAGCAGCAAAGGGTTCAAGCGATGCGGTAAAACTTGCCGGTAAATATATCATCCCGCTTTTGCTGGAACGCAATTACATCAAAAGCTTTGAGCCAATGGAAAAACAAGAGCCAGTTATAAACAAACAATTACTTGGAAGTTTACATCCTGAATAAAATAATGTATAAAGAAATAACCTATGCTTAATCTATTTAAAGAACGTGGCGGCGACGTAAAACAGATCCGGAATCATTTGATCCAGTTCATCAAGGAAAAATTGCAGAGAGCCGAAGGAGGTGAAGGCGCCAATATAACAGGCGTGCATTTGTTTATCAATTGCCCTGACAGCGAAAGGCATTTGTATGAAGCAGCTGTATTTGCCAATGTGCCCGGTAAATTTAAAACAGACGAGATACAGCGAGTGGCAGATGACTATGCCATCAAACTTCCTGAATCATGGAAATTTGAAGTTGCATTTACAGATAAATTTCCTGAGCACGCATATATCTCAAAAGACCTGGATGCTGCACTTTTTTTTACAACAAGAAAAGCAGGGTTGGCCCATAAAAGATCGCATGCCTTTATAAAAATATTGAACGGCCAGGCGGAAAAAGAAAACTACGTGATCGATTCCTCCATTGGAAAAATAAATATTGGCCGGGAAGTAAAAGCACAGGTATCAGCAGGTTTTGTAAGAAAGAATACCATAGCTTTTGTGTCGTCGGGGTCAATGGATATGAACCAGTCTGTAAGCCGCCAGCATGCGCATATTGAATGGGAACCGGGCAGCGGTTCATTCCTGGCTTTTGCAGATGCAGGTGGTATACCACCTAATAATAAAACAAAGATCCGTACTGTTGATGGACTGTCAATAAAAATGCAGGCCATTGAAGTTGGTCACCGCCTGGAAGAAGGCGACCAGATCATTTTGGGGGATACCGCAGTATTGGAGTTCAGCTATTTTGGAGAGGAAAAATAAATTATGGCAAAAGTATTTACAATAACAGAAGGATTGGAAAACCTGGGCGCATTAAAGTCCGGCGGGCAGGGCTCTGTGTATAAAGCAAAACGCACCGGCGGGTTCATATCTGCAGTTAAGATATTACCAACACCCATCTCGAGTGAAAGCGATGCAGACAAGAATTTTACATCTTTTCAGAATGAAGTGGAAAAATTAAAAAAGGTAAACGAGATACCCAACCCAAATGTGGTAAGTATCATTGCTTCGGGCATTACAAGTTCCGGCAACCTTCCTTTTATTGAAATGGAATATATTGAGGGCCCCGACCTGGGCGAATTGCTTACTTCTCCACATGATCCTGCTTTTACCATTCAGGAAACCATCCGGGTGGCAGATCACTTATCAAATGCATTGGCTCATTGTCACCGTGCTGATGTAAAGCATGGAGACATTAAAAGTAATAATGTAAAATACAATGAGCGTACGGGTAATTATATGTTGCTTGATTTTGGTTTATCAGTTATGTCGGATGAGCAAAGGCGTACAAGCATTCGCTATGCAGGAGCAATAGAATTTATGGCACCAGAGCAAAGTGCCGGTGAAACTCTTTTTGAAACGGACGTGTATAGTTTCGGAATCATTTTATTTGAACTGCTGACAGGCACTGTTCCTTTTCCATTATTGAACAAAGGTGAGATGGCACGCAATGCAGTGATGGTTGCGCATATGGAAAATGCTGTTCCCGACCTGCTCAACCTTCGCCGCAATACCATATCCAGTATCTGGAGTTATGATAAAAGAGAAACGGAGATGCTTGTACCGGCATGGCTACTGCAAATGATCGCCAGATGCCTTGAAAAAGATCCTGCAAAGCGTTTTAAAAATGGAGTGGAATTACAGGGCTTTATTCATTCGGGTATTATTGCTGAAGAAAGCAATTATGTGTATTCCACAGGGTCCTTCGGGCAGGTTTCATCAGCTGTCGTTATCTCCGGTCCGGTAGATGATTCGTTATGGAGAGCACAGGTACAGCAGTTGGAAATACAAGCTGAAAAAAATGAACACCTGATCAACGAGTTGAGATACCAGATAGAAGCTAAGGACAGGGAACTGTACCAGTTGAACATGGAACGTTTTAATCAGCCACAGTCCCGTGGAATTTCAAGGACGGTGTTTTTTACCGTGCTTATTGTTGCCCTGGGTTTAGGTGCTTATGCTACGTATTATTCTTTTATTAAACCAAACGGCGAAAGCAAATTGAAAACCGGCATGCAGGCGAACAATAATATAAACAGTCCTGTAGATTCATTATTGATCCCAGACGTTAAGGCGAAAAAGAAGTTGAGGGCTAAATCAAAAAGAAAAGCTGCCCTCAGGGTCCCGGAGGCAATACCTGCTGCGAATGAAAAAGCAGGGACTACCGATCAATTAAAAAATAAAGAAGGGTCAACTACAAAGAATGATCTCCACAAAACCAATAGATTTCGTATTAAACGCAATGCTTTTTTTTATGAGCGGCCGGATAAAAATACCAGGAATAATTATTATATAGTTGACAGGGAAGCCACACTAACTGCCATACAGGAAGAAGATGAATTTATTTATGTGAAGTTTGTAGACAGCAGGGGAAAAACAACCCAGACCTGGCTTGCAAAAGATGACCTTGACCGTATTTATGAGTAACCGGAAAACAACCCCAAGGTTTAAACAAGTATATTTTTTTTCATGCGGTGACACCTCTCTACCTCATGCTGTTTCTGATTTACCAAAATTTCCACCAGGGTTTTTTAATTTCTTTGGGAGTTTGATTTGGGTTAATTATTTCATCAAGGTGTTTACTGCCTGATAAATATTGATCTGACCCATTGAAATTATCTTCTGCAGGATCAAAGACTTCTCCTGTCTGTGGATCATAAACAAAATATCCTGCAGTATCTCTTATGACTTTTATGTAATCTCTTATATTAGTGAGTACTTGTTTCGCCTGATCCCCCTGATACCAATATGGAACAGTTATAAACACGTGGTTGCTAAATATGGTTAATTGAATTGCGATATCACCTTCGTGGGGATTTAATTCAATATGATCAAACTTGTTTTTGGCTTCCTCAATGGTAGTTTGAGTAAGTTTGGAAATTTCTCCATAATCAAAATCAAAGGCTTCAAGGCGTGGATTAAATTGAGTCAAGGCTTTCACGATCGCAAGTTTAGTTTCAGCATTCTGCTCCTTCTTAATCCACTTATCATTGTCAGCTTCTATAACTTTATCAGCTTCATTCTCGTCTGGGATGCCAAGTTCAGATTTGTAACAAAAAATGTCGTAACTCATGATGTTCGATTAAATAACGTGCAATTTTTATCGGTTGGTGTCCACACCGATCCTAACAATTAACCTCTTCAAGAGGTGTCACCTAATGATGTTAAAACAAAAGCGAAAAAGCAGTTCCCTCTCCATCCACACTCTGCACTTTAATATTTCCTTTGTGCAACATCATGATCTGTTTGCAAAGGCTTAAGCCAATACCGCTGCCTGTTTTGCGGGTGCTGAAGAAAGGAATGAAGATCTTTTCCATCAGGTCGGCAGAAATGCCGATACCATTATCGGACACTTTAATAACCACTTTATTATTGGGTGTAATGTAGGCGGAAAGTAAAATGCGTGGATTGGCTACTTCCTTTACTGCATCGGCAGCATTTAAAATGAGGTTGATCATGACCTGTTCAATAAGATCGGTATCTGCTTCCAGCATCAGATCGGGATCCTTTAAAATAATTTCCAGCTCAATATACTTTTGCTCAAATGTAGGCTGCATCAGGCGATGCAGGTTCTCAAACATATCCCGTACATATATTTTTTTAACATTGGGCGTGGTGATCTTATTCAGATTACGATAGGTCTCGGCAAATTTCAGTAAGCCTTCGCTTCTTCTTTTAATCGTATCAATACCCAGTTCAAGATCATCGAGGGAACCGGAATTGTTATTCAGTTCTTTTAAAGATAATTGCAGGCGGCTCTTTAGCGTATCTGCCAGCGAAGAAATGGGCGCAACAGAATTCATGATCTCGTGTGTCATCACACTCAATAATTTTTGCCATGCTTTTGATTCTGTTTCATCCAGGGCTTCATTGATATTTTGAAAAGCGATCAGTTTAAATATCTTTCCTTCTGTTTGAAAAGCCGTGGCCGAAAGTAAAACCTTTAAGCTGTTCTTATCCGTTGTAATGGAAACCACTTTAGATTCCCCGGGTTTTAGTTCGGTGATCTCTTTGTGTAAAGCTTCATCTCTTTTCTCTAAAGAATGAATGGTTTTGAGGTAAGGGATATTCAACAAATGTTTAAGTGATTCATTCATCCACATTACCCCGCCATCCTTACTGTCGTAAGAAAGGATTCCGGTATCAACCAGTTCCAGTATTTTTTGCAGGTATTGGTATTGCGTTTCCCGTTCTTTGCTGATGATCTTGAACGTGCTGTTGATCTCGTTAAATCCTTTGCGCATGGGCTGTACGGCAACAGGTGCATTCTTTTCATCAAAATGGCGGGAAAAATCACGGTAGTGAACCGATTCCACAAATTGCTCCAGTTCATCCCTGCTTTTATTGGTGAACTGGTACAGGTTAATGGCCTGGGCAATACTGATCAGCAACAGGGCTCCCATAATAATGAGTAAACCCTGGGCCAGTAACAATGCTGCGCCACCCATGGTTACAAACAGCAATGCTATCCGTATGATCAATCCCCAGTCGTATTTTTTAAAGTTCATAACCTCATCCCTGGCCTTTTGGTGCCAGTCTTTTTGTTTATAGATTTTAAGTGTTGACTCAGCTTGTAAATTTGAGTACCCAATTACTGATTCTGCGGTTGGTGGGACACCAACCACGGCCATCGCCTTGGCTGGTGTCCCCACCGGCCACACTTACCTGGATCTGCTCATAATTCATACTTACTTAACCACCGGTATAAAGCGGTTCGGATAATACCTGATTCTGCGGTTGGTGGGACACCAACCGCGGCCATCGCCTTGGCCGGTGTCCCACCGGCCACACTTACCTGGATCTGCTCACAATTCATACTTACTTAACCGCCGGTATAAAGCGGTTCGGTTAATACCTGATTCTG
>JBDSXS010000180.1:0-3880 GCA_039926045.1 Ferruginibacter sp. | reverse complement strand
AGGGTCAATGGCCAGGTACAGGAGATGCAAACGGTTGTTTGGATGATCGAAGCAGTTGATGTGGATGGTAATGTACACAAGAAACAGGGTACTTCCATTTTGCTTCATTAAAAAGTTTCAAAATTTTCTTCCAAATAAAGAATCAAATTTCAAAGGAATGTCAGGGTGAGTTGTTGAACCCGGGATATAAAATAAAACCGCCTTCGACAAGCTCAGGCTTGACAGTTTTCGATGTATTCATATTTCATAAAAAAATTAAGGATAGGCTACAGGTTCCAAATGTAGCACCTGGTGCAGGTGATGTAGCAGGTGTTTGTTATAATCTGCGGCCAGCCATTTGATGGAATGTATGTCCTGAGTCTGTACTTCCCGGTCAAGATCTTCTTCCGGTATATTTTTTAGAACGATGACCATATGTTTGTTGATGAGTATCCAAAGGTCAATAAGATCTTTAAGCGGATAGTTTTGATAATCTGCAGCCTGCACCCATTTGTCTTGTTTGTACACGATAAACGGCTTATCCTCATGTTGGGCAACAACAAAGCGGCGTAAATTATTTTGTGCCGAATCGATCAGGTGGCCCAGGTATTCCTTGCCGCACCATTTAAGGGGAGAAGGTTTGCGGGCAAAGTCTTCTTCATCCAGTTGGGTTAATTGCGAACTGTAATCATGTATGATCTGCTGCAGCTGTTTAATAATTGTTTGCATGATTAAATGTACAATTATGCTGATAACAAAAAGAATTATTCCTCGTTTTTTACCATTCATCAAAATTGTAATGGGGTTAAGGTATCATTGTTTACTTTATATCTCTAAATCACAGCCATGAAAAAAATATGCCTGCTTATTTGCCTCGCCATTCTTACCTGCAGCTGCTTTGCCCAATACAAAAATGATAATGTACTTTATAAAACTGTTTATGTACAGGACTTGTGTAAGGAACTAAACAGCAACCCGGGTTCACTTTTTCTTGATGTTCGTACGCCCGGAGAGTATGCAGATACTTCTTCGATGGGAATGAATATAGGTAGTTTTAAAAATGCGAAAAATATTGAAGTAAGAGAGTTGGGGAAACGCATCTCAGAGATCAATGGCTATAAAGACAAGCCCGTTTTTGTGTACTGCTCACACAGCCAGCGAAGCCGGCGGGCAAGTAAAATGCTTGCAGACAGTGGTTTTTTACACGTGTTCAATATTAATGGTGGTATGACAGGACTACGGCAATTACCTGTTACCGGTAATGAATGTGTATATGATAAATTGATCTCGGCCAATGCTTACAATATTATTTCGGCAGCAGACCTCTGTAATAAAATATCAAAATCTGCAACAAATATTTTTTTACTGGATGTAAGAGATGATTCTGCTTTTAAACATATCAGTACAGACGCAAAGGTGAATTCGTTCGGCTATTTTAAAAGTTCCACACATATTCCACTTTCCTTGCTGGAAGCCAATCTTGCCAAAGTACCTACGGGGAAAGAAATAATTATTATTGACCTGTATGGGGATGTGGCTGCAGATGCGGCAGTAATATTGAGCCGGAAAAATTACAAGCATGTTTCTGTATTGCTGGAAGGTATTGACCGGGTACTGAGTACAGACAGCAGGAGTCTTGGTTGCATCTCATCTGCTTATGTATCAAACCTGCCTTACCGGATCATCAATGCACAGGAATTAAAACCATTTATAGAAAATACAAAAGAATACCTTTTTTTAGATGCAAGAACAACTGAAGAATTTGCCAATAAGCATAAGAATTACTGGCAAAATATCGGGCATGTTGATCATGCAATAAATATTCCGGTAACAGACCTGGAAACACAATGGACCAAAATTGAAGGATACAAAACAAAACCTGTTGTTGTGTATGTTTTCAGCAGCGGCACCGCTGCACATGAGGCTGCCAATATCCTGGTAAAAAAAGGGTTTACCAATGTATTGGTATTGCAGGGAGGGATATTCAATATAGGATGGACGGCTGCAAATATCAAAGGCTTTTCTTCTCTTGCAAAATTAAGAGTTGATGTGCCGGATCAGAATTAATGGATTCGGGGATTAAGTGCCCGGATCGTTGTTCGTTGACCGTTGTTCGCCTTCCGGTTCGATCGTCATTCGCTCACGGGCAACGGCCAACGAACAACTTTCTAAACTGTCGCAGTTTCAAAAAATTCAGCGAAATACTTCATTATACCTGAATATTGTTTATTTTGTACAGGTTATTCAAACTACCTGTCATGAGAAAAAAAATTGTCTTTGTCATTTTGCTTTTCAGCATCTGCGGTTCTCTCCGGGCCCAAACCATGTATGAATTCAATTATTATTTTGATTTTGATGGTATCCGGGAAGAATACAAAGCATTGATGTATACCAATGGTGATGGTACAGGCTTTATGAGGGTAAAATATTTTAATAAACAATTAAAAACATGGTTTTTAATTGACATGGACATGAAAGAAAGTTATGGCCGGGATAAAAATAAAAATATTGATTATAACAAAATAGTTTTCGAGGGTAAAGATCCTTATGTGATCATAGGAGACACAAATTTTGTGTACGCCCCCGACCTGTTTTGGTTCAAGGTTGACCCGCAAACCGGTTATATGGATCCCTGGGCAGTTATATCTGTTGAAGATGGAAAAAAATATGAAGGTGTTTACACCAAAGCAGAGTTGATCGAAATGGAAGACCTGACAAAGGATTTTGTTTTACAGTTCTTTCCAAAAGACGATCCATTTTATAAAAGCCTTTTTGAACCGGTGATCCGCACCGGGGGAACTTTTTCACAACCGGCACAACTGCACCTGATCACTGTTGCCAATACCGAAGATGATAAGATCGGCCCAACCTGTGCCATCGATAAAAAATCAACCAATAAAATATTTTCATCAATAGCAACCGTGCTGGGCATCCCTTTTAAAGCTACCGAGATCTCCGGCAATGATTTCAGCAAGGCAAATGTGCTGAAGGCCCTGAACGGTATCAATTCGGGGGCTAATGATATCATCGTGTTCTATTACTCCGGGCATGGTTTCAGTAAAGGCAATAATGATCCCAATTTATTTCCTTACCTCGATTTCAGGCTTAATAATCTTACGCAAAAATTGGCTGATGAACAAATGAATATCGAGGAGATATACAAAATGATAAAAGTAAAACAGGGGAGGGTTAAACTGGTGCTGAGCGATTGCTGTAACTGGGGCGACCAAATGGAAAGTGTGATCAGCCCGAATGTTGCCAGTTCCCGAAGTTCTTCCCTTGGTTTAAGTATAGAAAGTTGCCAGCAACTGTTCATGTCTCCCGAGCCGGTTTCTTATTTGATAACGGCAGCCCAAAAGGGCGAGGTGTCTGCCGGCACGCTGGTGCAGGGCGGTTTTTTTACATCTCAGTTCAAATCAGCGCTTGAAAAATATATGGGTATCGGAAATAAAGATCAATTCTCCTGGTCTGATGTTGTGAGGCTGGCGCAGGAGCAAACCAAAAAGATCGCTTCAGGCGTGCAATGCCCGCAACCTGAAAATGAAACCATATTTAAGGATTGCAAACAGACACCGGTGTATAAGCGTAATTAAACTCTGGTAGATCATTGCACTCAGGCAACAAAAAATAAAATCTACCTTTGTCCTCTATCAGCCGGGTTATCGTTCCGATTTATCGGGAAGGAAAGTCCGGACAGCACAGAGCAACACACCGGTTAATGGCCGGTCCCCGCTTATGGCGGGGGAGAAAGTGCCACAGAAAATTACTACCCTGCTGTGCAAAGGCTTGGAGGCAAACCCTCCTTCGCTGAAGCTACGGAGGGCAAAGTTGAAAACGTGAGGTAAGAGCTCACGGGTTTTTGCAGTAATGCATAAATCGGGTAAACCTTGTGTGCTGTAAT
>JBDSXS010000179.1:0-10079 GCA_039926045.1 Ferruginibacter sp. | reverse complement strand
GAACGCATTATACAACTGGCGCAATGGGTAACCAAAATTGAAGCGTATTACAGTAAACTAAAAGGGCATTGGTGCCCCATGGATGTGGAATGGGCCATAGATGGTTTATCGAAAGAATTATTTATTGTACAGGCGAGGCCCGAAACCATTCATTCCCAAAAAGACGTTTCAAAAATTACAGAATATATAATGGAGGGAGATGCAAAACGAAAGGTTTTGTTTAAAGGAATTGCTGTTGGCGATAAAATTGGTGCAGGTAAAGTTTCCATTTTATTTTCACTGGATAAACGGGTTACCGAAGGCCATGAATTTGAAGCCGGTGATGTGCTGGTTACGGATATGACCGATCCCGACTGGGAACCGATCATGAAAAAAGCTTCGGCCATCATTACCAATAAAGGCGGGAGAACCTGTCATGCAGCCATTGTTGCCAGGGAGTTGGGAGTGCCTGCCATTGTGGGTTGTGTAAATGCTACCGAAATTTTGAGTACCGGCCAGGAAGTTACAGCATCCTGTGGCGAAGGCGATGAAGGGATCGTTTATGAGGGAATTGTTCCGTTTAAAACTGTTGAAACAGACCTCAATGATCTGCCAAAGGTTAAAACGCCCATCATGCTCAATGTGGCTTCGCCAAACCTGGCATTCAAGTTTTCGCATTTGCCCAATGCGGGAGTGGGCCTGGCCAGGGAAGAATTCATCATCAATAATTTTATCCAGGTACATCCACTGGCTTTAATGCAGCATAAGGAACTGGGCGATGCAGCATTAACAACGGCCATCAATAAAATGATACAGGGTTTTGAAAATGAAGAAGATTTTTTTATTCAGAAACTCAGCTACGGAGTTGCAAAGATTGCGGCAGCATTTTATCCCAATAAAGTGATCGTGCGGTTCAGTGATTTTAAAAGCAATGAGTATTTTAATTTACTGGGCGGAAAATATTTTGAGCCCCATGAAGAGAACCCAATGATCGGGTGGCGGGGAGCCAGCCGGTATTATTCAGAAAAATATAAAGCTGCTTTTGGACTTGAGTGCAGGGCCATTAAAAAAGTAAGGGAACAAATGGGATTGAACAATGTTGTGGTTATGATACCATTTTGCAGAACCGTTGAGGAACTGCACAAAGTGCATGATGTGATGAAAGAATATGGATTGGAAAGGGGAAAAGCAGGACTTGAACTTTTCTTAATGGCCGAACTGCCTTCCAATATCATTATGGCCGAAGAGTTTGCAAAACACATTGATGGTTTTTCTATTGGCTCCAATGATCTCACGCAATTAACCCTGGGGCTCGACAGGGATTCATCGCTTGTTGCGCATTTGTATGATGAGCGGGACCCGGCTGTAAAAGAATTGCTGAGAATGCTGATCACAACTGCTAAAAAAATGAAAGTAAAAGTTGGGATCTGTGGCCAGGGGCCATCCGATTTTCCGGATTTTGCACAGTTTCTTGTGGAGTTGGGAATAGATAGTATTTCTGTAACACCTGACTCTGTAGTAAAAACATTCAAAGCGATCGCGGAAGTAGAAAAAGTGATGAGGTAATAATATTTTTTAATGATTTTAAACAGTCAATGCCTGCATTGGCTGTTTAAGTTTGGGCATTGGCAAGGTTTGCGGTATTTTTGCACCGCAATGAATAAACCCAAACGATATTTAATTACTTCTGCGTTACCCTATGCAAACGGGCCCAAGCATATTGGGCACCTGGCAGGCGCTTATTTGCCTGCTGATATTTATACACGCTACCTGCGTGCTAAAAAGGAAGACGTAGTATATGTTTGCGGCAGTGATGAACATGGTGCTGCCATTACCATACAGGCCATGAAGGAAAAGACCACACCCCGTGAGATCGTAGATAAATACCACGCCATGCTTAAAAGCAATATGGCCGACCTGGGTATTGCTTTCGATATTTATCACCGTACGTCTTCGCCGCTTCATCATGAAACGGCACAGGAATTTTTTACTGCGTTAAATAATAAGGGTGACCTGGATCAGAAAGAGACCGAACAGTTTTATGATGAGGAAGCTAAAACATTTTTAGCCGACCGTTATATCATCGGTACCTGCCCGGTTTGCGGCAATGAAAGTGCTTATGGCGATCAGTGCGAAAAATGCGGAACATCGTTGAGCCCCGACCAGTTGATCAACCCACGCAGTACGCTCAGCGGTAACCCGCCAACAAAAAAATTAACCACTCATTGGTTTTTGCCATTGGATAAACATGAAGCATTTTTAAGAGAGTGGATATTAACTGAACATAAGGACGATTGGAAGATAAATGTGTTGGGACAATGTAAAAGCTGGATGGATCTTGGCTTGCAGGGAAGAGCAGTTACAAGAGACCTGGATTGGGGTGTTCCCCTTCCCAAAGATGTGGTGGGAGGAGAAGGTAAAGTGCTTTATGTATGGTTTGATGCACCCATCGGTTATATCAGTGCAACAAAACAATGGGCACTGGATAATAATAAAGACTGGAAACCTTATTGGGAGGATAAGGATACCAAGCTTGTTCATTTTATCGGCAAGGACAATATCGTTTTTCACGCTATTATTTTCCCGGTGATGTTGAAGTTGCATGGAAATATCTTACCGGACAATGTGCCCAGCAATGAGTTCATGAACCTGGAAGGAGACAAAATGAGCACCAGCCGTGGGTGGAGCATTGAGATGGATGATTATATTAATGATTTTGTAAAGAAGGATAATGGTGGCGATATGATGGTGGATGCGCTGCGTTATTACTTAACACAAATAGCTCCCGAAACAAAGGACAGCGAATTTACCTGGAAGGGTTTCCAGGATGCAGTGAACAGTGAGCTGGTAGCCATTTTTGGCAATTTTGTAAACCGGGCATTTGTATTGATGCATAAATTATGCAAAGGAAAAGTACCGCCGTTACACCTGGATATTTTGGATGATGCGGATAAAAGAATGTTTGAAGAAATTAAAAATTCAAAATTAAAAATTCAAAATAGTATTGAAGGGTATAAGTTCAGGGATGGATTGTATGAAGTGATCGACCTGGCGAGGAAGGGAAATAAATATATGCAGGATAAAGAACCGTGGATCGTTGCGAAAAAAGCCTCCCTGCCCTCCAAAGGAGGGTTCCAGGAACCAACGAAGTACAATGAGTCGTTTAAATTGTCAGAGTCTAAGAACCCTCCTTTGGAGGGTAGGGAGGCGAACCCACATGATTATCATACAGCAGACCCTGTTGTTTATGGGTTACTTAAGAAATTCGTAGAGGAACACAGGTCAAATCCCACAGAATCTGAAAATATTCTATGGCAAATTTTAAGGGGCAAAAAACTTGATAGTTATAAATTCAGGCGGCAGCATATCATTGGTTCATATATTGCTGATTTTGTTTGCATTTCTAAAAAATTAATAATTGAGGTTGATGGTTTAATTCATCAAATCCCTGAAAATTTAATTAGTGATGCAGAAAGAACAACCGAATTAAATAAGTTAGGTTTTGAAGTTATGAGGTTTACAAATGATCAGGTAATTAGCGATACTGATAATGTTTTAAATAGTATCCTGTCCAGGCTAACTGAAAAGAACCTCAAAAATTTAGAGTCAAAGAACCCTCCTTTGGAGGGCAGGGAGGCTCAGGAGGCTTTTCAAAAACAAATTGATAACTGTCTCCACGTTTGCCTGCAGCTAACAGCAAACCTGGCGGTGTTCATCAACCCGTTCCTGCCATTTGCAGCAAAAAAAATGTGTCACATGATGAAGGTGGTGGATAAAATGCTGGAATGGGAGAATGGCGGTAAATCTAAACTGGTAAGTGTTGGTTATTCATTACGGGCACCCGAATTGCTGTTCCGTAAAATTGATGACGAAGAAGTAAAGGAACAGGTAGAAAAACTAAAAAATAAAAAACTTAAAATGGAAAATGATGAACAGAAGCCGACAGTATCAGAGTCTGTCAATCCCACCTTGGGGGGTGGGGGGGCTAAAGAGATCATCCAATTTGATGATTTTGCAAAGATCGATCTGAAAGTGGGTACGATCACAGCGGCAGAAAAAGTGGAAAAAGCTGATAAGCTTTTAAAACTTGAAGTTGACCTGGGATATGAAAAAAGAACTATTGTAAGCGGCATTGCTTTACATTTTAATGCTGAAGATATCATAGGTAAACAGGTAGTGGTGGTTGCTAACCTGGCCCCACGTAAAATGCGGGGCATTGAAAGCCAGGGAATGATATTGATGGCGGAAGATAAGGGTGGCAAGCTGCATTTTGTAAATCCCGATACAATTGTGGATGCAGGCAGTGGGGTAAGTTGATATTAATGTCTTGTGCTATTTAAATGGCTTCAGTCAGCAGAGTTTCTTAGCGTACTTTGTGAAACACTTGGCGGTCTTTGTGGTAAAAATATAAACCGCAAAGGTTGCAAAGAAAAAACGCAAAGAACCGCAAAGCAGCATCTTAAAAATCAGTAGTTCTTAATAGCATAACATCTTTAATATTAGTTAATAAAATGCTTTTATAGGGTCAGTTCAAGGTGATTACAGCTTTTTTTTGTAATTTTTATCTGTTTGGACTCATTTTTGATTTATCTAAAGAAAATAAAACTATAATTATGACAATTAAAAATTTACTAGTAGGATTTCTCATGGTATTTACACTACCGGTATTTGCACAGGATGCCGATATGTCAATGATACCTTATCGCAAGGGCGACTTATGGGGTTATGCAACCATAGATAAAAATATTATTATAACTCCACAATATGCCGAAGCTGATCTTTTTTACGAAGGACTTGCAAGTGTAAAAAAAGGGAATCTTTACGGTTATATTAATAAAGCCGGCAAAGTAGTTATACCTTTTAAATTTTATACTGCTAAGGCGTTTCGCTTTGGTTATTACGATGTTTCCGGGAATTTAAAACCTGGTGACGGCTCTATAAATGCTCAAAAAACTGTGTTATTCGCAGGGGCTTCACTTAAACCCAATGGCGTTGAGATATGTATTGATGTTAAAGGACAGGAACTGCGTAGATGTCCTGCAATAAATGAACCTAATACTATAGGAACTCCAACGGTAACAACGGTTTCAAATTACAGCACTATTCAAAAAAGCGATCTGTTTGATAAAATTGTCGGCGACTATAAAATCATTGCGGGTGCAGATGAGACTTATTACATTGCAACCAGGAATAACAACTATGGTGTATTCAACAATAAATTTGAAGTGGTGATCCCTTTTGAATACAGTATGATCGAAAAATTAAATACAGGGGCGATGACGTACCTGTTGGTAGAAAAAGGAGGGATGAGAGGAGTTTTGTTTGGAACTGGCTCTCCTTACTTAGCTGTGGAGAATAGTAAATTAAAACACGTGAAGTCGGCAGACGGAACTAATTATTTTATTTTTACCAAAGATGGAAAAACAGGTGTGCGGGATTCAAGGTATAAAAATATCGTTGAACCTGTTTACGAAGATATCACGTATGACGGAGCAGGCCCGGGTTTTACATTAACAGGAAATGCAAACCTGCAGGGTTATATCTTTTCAAATAACAGTATACTGGAACCCAAATACACTTCTCTAAAAGCCTTAAAAGGCGGGCAGTATGTTTTGGTAAAAACAATGTTAGGTAAATGGGGTTATGTAAGTAATAATTTAGTAGAGTTTTTTGAAGACTAAGATCTTAGTAAAATAATATCAAAGGCCGGGTCAGTTGCTGAACCGGCCTTTTAATTTAGTTGAAGGGCATTCTATTATAATGTGCGCCTGTTTTTTGCACAAATGCTTTTACCTGACTGGTCAATGCGTTTAAAATTTTCAGCGAGTTTGTATCAGTTATCAGGTTTTCTTTTAAAAGAATATCTTTCTTATAATTATACAGGTACTCTGCTTTATTGCTGATGATGTTAAAACCCAACACAAAACTACTGTCTGTTACCTGGTAAACCGTGCTGCCTGGTTTAGAAAATGCCCGCCCCTTTAGCGAGACACTATCCAGTAAATTATCTCCGTAACTGATGATGCTTTCTTTATATCCCGCTGCTGCTAAAACAGTTCCCATAATATCAAATTGACTAACAGGGCGGGTATTGATCTTTTTTTCATTTGCCCCCGGATCATAAATTATAACCGGGATCCTGTAACCTGTAATTGCATTGAATTGTATGTGCTTATCATCCGGCACTAACCAGTGATCGGAGCAAAAGATAAACAGCGTGTTTGCAAACCAGGACCGGCTGGCTGCTTCATCGAAAAACTTTTGTAAACTGTGATCGTAATACAGCATACTCTTCATGGGGGCAGTATAATTTTTTGGCAGCCCCGCAGAAAAAGATGCGGGGATATCATAAGGATAATGCGTTGATATATTATAATGCACGGCAAAGAAGGGAGCTTGCTGCTGATCGATCTTTTGTCTGAAAAAATCAAGCACATATTCATCCTGCAACCCCATGCTGTGTGCAGGCAGTTTTTTATAACCGGGAATATCCTCTTTGCTATAATATTTATCGATGCCCAGCCAGTTCATACACTTCGCAAAGCCAAAATTGTCGTACTCATCGCCAATACAAAACAGGGAATGGTAATTTATTTTTTTAAGTGCAGTGCCAATTGGCGTAATGGGCATATTGATATACTGCGAATGATATACAGGAATATCAGAAATGGTGGGAATGCCGGCCAGTATAGCTGTAATTCCTTTGTTTGACTCGTGTGAATAAGCAAATGCATTGCTGAAGAAGGTGCTCTTCTTCAAGATCGAATCAAAGAAAGGCATAGCAACCTTATAAGGGCTTGCCGAATCAAAAAAATCATAAGGCACACTTTCCATAATAAACAGTACCATGTTTTTTTTGTTGCTGTCTGCCATATGGATGTTAAGTTTTTTCCTGATAGGCATTAAAGAATCACATTCCGCATCAGTCATGTAATGCCGGGGATGAATGCTTTCTCCTTTCCTGAAAACCGAGTATAAAAAACTATGAAAGGAATTTTGAACTATGGGCAGCTGGTTGCTCTTTATTTGAACCATTGGATATGTTGGAACCAGGTATTTGGTTAATTTGTCTTTAAAGATCAAGCTAGGTACCAAACTTATGAGCAGGAAGAAAACAATAAGACCGCAATTATTTCCTTTCACAAATGAGCCGAAGAATTTTTTATGCAGAATCCATACCAGGTAAATGATCCCCGTAACAGCAATAAAAAAGATAAGAATGATGAAAAAGTTTTGATGCTGCAACCGGCTGAGAGGGTGATCAACAACGTACAGCAGATCAGCATTAGCCCGTTGAAAATGAAAGCGGAAATAAAATATGTCAACCAGGTTAAGCAGTAAGGCAAAACTGTTTACTAAAACAAAGACCGGGATAATAAACAAGGCTGATATTTTTGGGCTCACCAACCTTCCGGCTGTTAAGGCAATTAATAAAAGAGAATTGATGCCCAGCAGTGTAAGCAGGTCCTGGATCAACGACCATTTAATTAAACCAATTTTTTCATTTCCGGTAATAGCGGTTTCGGCCCCTGTAAATAATAATTGATGGTTGTACTGATAAAATATTATTTTTAAAACGGAATGGATCAATAACAAACTTAAGAGGAACCAGATAAACGGTTTGTTATTTTGCCAGATGGTCTTACCGGTAAATGGTAAAAACTTAAATTTCATAAAACGGGAGTATTCATGCTGAAGTTAGTTGCACAAAACAAATATAAGCTAATGGCTTTTATCATTGGCCTTTACCTGTTGGTTGATGTGCTGCAACACAAAGGGCAAACCAGGCTTCTATTTCGTAAAAGTTTTCCGGAGGTTAAACAGCAAACACAGTTTCCGCAAAGCATGAGCATCCTTATCAATAAAGACAAAACCTGGAAGAAAGCAGTTAATACCAAAGAGCAGATGAATGAGCTAAACCCGGATATCAAAGGGTTTGAATGTGATATTTATTTTGATACCGCCTCCGCAAGATCCTTCGATGTTCATCACGATCCCGGTAAAAGTATTGGTTATAGTTTAGATGATCTATTGCAGTTGTACCGGCAAAAGAATTTGCAGGCCAGCATCTGGCTGGATATAAAAAACCTGGATGACTTAACTGCCCCCGTAATTTTGCAGTCATTAATTGAACTGCGAAATAAATATCAACTGCATAATAAAATATTGGTTGAATCCAGTAGGGCAGACCTGTTGACTGCTTTCAGCGACAGCGGCTTCTATACATCTTATTATACACCCATGTTCAACCCTTATCAAATGGATGATGCGGCATTAATATCCAGGGCTGACAGTATTTCAGCGGTTCTCAAAAATTCAAGGGTTAATGCCTTATCAGGTTATTATTTTCAATATCCTTTTTTACATCATTGCTTTGCCAACTACCCACTTTTAATATGGGTTGCAAATGACAGGTTCAGCCTGGTCAATTGGTTGTTCAAACGAAAAATTGCCCGCAGTAAAGCAGTTTTCATCGCCTTATATCCTTAACCCTGCTTCATTAACCGGTAGTGTATCAGTTTGAAAAAAGATGTCAGCCTTGAGCCTGTCGAAGGCGGGTTACGGAGTAGCAAATCGGCTTCGACAAGCTCAGCCTGACATTCATTTTAAATTATTATTTTTCAAACTGAGACACTACCCATTAACCTTTTTATTTTCAGCTTAATCAGGAAAGTCTTAATTTCGATTTTACAAATGGTTGTTTAACTAACTAATTTTGATCATGTCAAAAAGAATAATAAAAAAGGTAGCAGTTTTAGGAAGTGGCGTAATGGGCAGCCGTATAGCCTGTCATTTTGCAGGAGTTGGTTTGCAGGTATTGTTATTGGACATACTTCCCAAAGACCTGCCTGAAAATGCAAAGCCGGCTGAGCGTAATAAAATTGTGAACGATGCATTGACTGCTGCCATCAAATCAAATCCATCCCCGATTTATACAAGTGATGTGGTGAAGAAGATCAAAACGGGCAACTTCACCGATAACATGAAAGATATTGCTGATTGCGATTGGGTGATCGAAGTAGTGGTGGAAAGACTGGATATTAAACAACTGGTTTTTACCGATGTTGAAAAATACCGCAAGCCTGGAACATTGATCACATCAAATACTTCGGGCATTCCCATTCACATGATGACGGAAGGAAGGAGCGATGATTTTAAAAAACATTTCTGCGGTACGCATTTTTTTAACCCGCCAAGGTATTTGCGCCTGCTTGAAATTATTCCTACACCCGATACAGATCCAGAAATTGTAGATTTCTTAATGCAATACGGTGATCTTACTTTAGGTAAAACAACTGTGCTGTGTAAGGATACGCCGGCCTTTATCGCCAACCGTGTTGGTGTTTTTGGCATGATGGCCATTATGAATGCCATGGAAAAATTGCAGTTAACGGTTGATGAGATCGATGCATTGACAGGGCCTGTTGTGGGCCGTCCCAAATCTGCAACATTCCGTACGGCGGATGTTGTAGGTATTGATACTTTGGTTAAAGTAGCAAAGGGTGTACATGATAATTGCCCTGATGATGAAGCGAAGGAACAGTTTAATATTCCCGGCTGGTTGAATAAAATGGTGGAGAATAATTGGCTGGGTGATAAAACAGGGCAGGGGTTTTTCAAGAAGATGCCCCCATCCCCTAAAGGGGAGAAAGAGATACAGGTTTTAAATCTTTCTACACTGGAATATGAGCCTCGCAAAAAGCCAAAATTCGCAACTTTGGAAACCGCTAAACCCATCGAAGATCTGAAAGCAAGGATAAAAACTTTGTGTGCAGGTACTGATAAAGCAGGAGAATTTTATCGCCTGTTTCATTATAACCTCTTTGCTTATATTTCTCATCGCATTCCCGAAATAACGGATGAACTGTATCGTGTGGATGATGGAATGATGGCAGGCTTTGGCTGGGAGATAGGCGCATTTGAAAGCTGGGATGTGTTGGGTGTTGCAAAAACAACAGAAGCGATGAAAGCTGCCGGCTTCAAAGTAGCACCCTGGGTTGATGAGATGATTAAAAATGGATTTGAGAATTTTTATAAAATTGAGGACGGAAAAAAACTATGCTATTCCCCTTCAGCAGGGACTTACCAAATCCCCCCTT
>JBDSXS010000178.1:0-13412 GCA_039926045.1 Ferruginibacter sp. | reverse complement strand
ACTTTCATCTATCGAAAAATAAAACTCATCTATAAATTCATTTATCAAACCAAAGCAAGTAAAAAGGAAGAGTTTTATTATAAGAACATACTGCCTCAAAAAAGCATTGATGAAGTGAGGGACGATGTGGAAACCTGGGCCGAGCAGCGAAAAGAGGAGATCGAACTGCTGCAGCAAAATGAAGCTTTCCGAAAAGAATTTTTACAAAACCTAAGCCATGAATTGAAGACGCCCATTTTTGCTATACAGGGATATGTAGATACACTTATTGACGGGGCCATGGATAATGCCGAGGTCAATAAGAAATTCCTCCAAAGCACATCACGTAATATTGACCGGCTGGTAAACCTGGTTGATGACCTTGATGCCATATCAAAATTAGAAAGCGGTGAACAGCTTTTACTGAAAGACAGTTTTATCATCCAGGATCTTTTAAAAGAAGTATATGAATCATTAGCTATTAAAGCCGATGACAGAGAGATAAGAACGATCATAAAAAAAGGTTGCGAACAACCATTATCTGTTTATGCTGATAAGGAAAAAATAAGACAGGTGTTTATAAACCTGGTTGATAATGCCATTAAATACGGCAAACAGTTGGGTACCATTGAAGCCAGCTTTTATAAGGTGGATGGGGCCAGGGTCTTAATTGAGATCAGCGATGATGGATCCGGCATTGCCGAAGAACATGTACTCCGCATTTTTGAACGATTTTACCGTACCGATATGGCCCGCAGCCGCAAAGTTGGAGGCAGTGGTCTTGGCCTTTCTATCTGTAAACATATTATTGAAGCGCATGGACAAACCATACATGTGCGTAGCAAAATTGATGTAGGAAGCACATTCGGATTTACCCTGCAGACCAAAAAGGATTAATGGGTTACAATTATTTTTCTCAGCACTTTGTCTTCGTGTGTTTTTAAAAGTACATAATACATGCCGGGAGGTAACTGGCCTGTATTGAACTTATATTGATAAGAGCCTTTTGGTTTATCTGCATTCTCGATCATATGCACACGCATGCCGGTATGGTCAAGTATCGTGAGGAATACCCGGGTTTGTACCGAAATGGTTATATCAATGCTAAGCCTATCGTTTACCGGGTTTGGTGAGCAATTCATCCATGCATAGGATTTTGCCGGTATGGCAGCCGTAAATGAACCGGGTTTGTATTTCCAGATACGGTCACCGGTGGCAAATAACATGGTATCATTTACCCTGAACACGCGGTTCATAAAAGGGCATACGTGAATGGTATCCCAGGTAATACCTCCATCATTTGATTCGTATGAAAAATTTGCAGCCCCACCGGTCCAGCCCTTTTGCGCATCAATGAACCCGATGCCTTCAATATTATAAGGAGTTGCGGCTACCTGTTGAACAGTCCAACTCATACCTCCATTGGTTGAGGTCAATATTTTCGGTGGTACATTTCCAAAATCTTCCAGAGATGCAAAATATAAACTACTGCTCAACCGCTGTATCTTCCAGCAATATTCGTTGGGTGTTGTGCCTTCAAATACATTGGTCCAGCTTCTGCCACCGTCTGTTGTGTACAATATAATACCCGTTTCCAGCGGCAAAGGCCCCTTGCCTGTAACAAAGCCAGCTGCTTTATTGATAAAATGCATGTCGATGATCGAAGAGGCATACGCCGACATATCAATGAAACTCCATGTATTGCCACCATTAGATGATCTTACAATATAAGCACTGTCGTCATACCAGTTACCACAACCATAAATAGTATTGGAATCTGCCACGGCCAGTCCGCAGATACCTGTTTTAGCCCTGGGATCCAACAGGGCACTAAGGTCTGTCCAGGTAGCGCCGCCATCAGTTGTTCTTTTAAGTATATTGGTAGTAACATTGGGATTAAACGTAAACCCACCAACAAAGCCCTTCTGCGTATTCATAAATTCAACAGAGCGGTAATAAATATTATTGGCTTGCTCCAGCAAAGACCAGTTTTCGCCTCCATCAGTTGTCTTTACAATTTTACCATCACCGCATACGGAATAACCTGTTTGGGTGTTCACCATAAAAAGATCATCCACCCGGGTTCCAAAGGCGGGTGCATTACATATTTTCCAGCCTGTTTGTGCATAAGAAGTACCCCAGATCATTAAGAGTACAATTAGGCGCATAGCTGTTTTCATAAATTATTTACCAGGTTAATGTTAGAATTGACTGGATATTCCTAAGATAGTAATTCTTTCGGGCAAAACCATGGATTTTTTCGGGGTGAGTAGATCGGGTTATTAGAAAAAAAAAGCCACCCGATAAGACTAACGGGTGGGATAAGCATGAGAAAACTTGCTAATTGCTAAGGAAATCTATGTATGTTCAAGTTAACTTATAGTCAGTAAATTATACCACGCTTGTTACCACAAGTTGAAAAAATGGTTACTTAAATGTTATGGATCTAAGGGAGTTTGGATTTACCCTTCTAAGCAGGAAAGATCAAATCTGATGTTTAACTCTTTGCTTTTTTATCATGTTTTAAAACTTTAGCCTCAATATAAAAGATGATCTCTTCCGCAATGTTTTTAGACTGGTCGCCAACACGTTCGAGTTTTCGGATCATGGATAGGATATATAACGCCTCAGGGAGGGTATCCAGGTTTTTCCGGACGTAATTTGAAATATTGTTATCTGCTTTTCTGTTTATTTCATCCAATACTTCATCTCTTGAAAAAATCGTTCTGGCAAGAGTCGTGTTTTCAAATTCAAAAGCTGATTGTGTGTCAGTAAGAATACTTATTGAGCAATCAAACATTTCTATCAATTCAGTAGATTTCAATAATTCTTTATCAAACTTTTGCCGGGATTCCACAATATATTTGGCAATACCCTCTGCAATATCTCCAATCCTTTCGAGGTTGGTATTAATTTTTAGTGCTGCCAGCAAAAAGCGCAGATCAACGGCTACAGGAGAGTAAAGCGCAAAAATATTTTCGCAATCCCGGTCAATTTTTAATTCAAGCGCATTCACCCGCTTTTCTTTAGCAACTACCTCCCGGGCAAGGTCTTTATCAAAAGTTTTCAGCGCTTCTTCTGTTTTGCATAGCTGAAGCAGGACCAGTTGCCACATGTTGATCACTTCGGTTTTCAAATCCTGCATATCTGTTTCAAATGGAGTCATGGTTTTTATTTTATCTTTAACTAAATCGCCCGGTAATATAATTCTGTGTTCTTACGTCCTTTGGGTTGGTAAACATGTTTTTGGTGATATCAAATTCAATCAATTCGCCCATATAGAAAAATGCAGTTTTATCACTTACCCGGCCTGCCTGTTGCATATTGTGTGTTACAATGATGATTGTATAATTCTTTTTAAGATCGTGAAGTAAAACCTCAACGCTTGAAGTTGAAATAGGATCCAATGCCGAAGTAGGTTCATCAAGTAACAGTATTTCAGGTTCCATAGCAATGGCTCTGGCAATACATAAACGTTGTTGCTGTCCGCCCGATAAAAAAGTCCCTTTCTTATGTAACGAATCTTTGACCTCTTTCCACAAAGCAGCTTTTTGTAAAGATTGTTCAACAATCACATCACGATCTGGCTTGGCAATCTTCATTCCATTGAGCTTATACCCCGCAATAACATTATCATAGACACTCAGGTTTGGAAATGGATTCGGCCGTTGAAAAACCATTCCGATCTTGTGCCTTACAAATATCGGGTGTAAATCATAAACATTCTCCTCATTCAGTAACATTTTTCCTTTGGTTGTTGCTCCTTCAATCAATTCATGCATGCGATTGATACAACGCAAAAAAGTTGTTTTACCACAACCGGACGGGCCCATTACCGCAATAACATTATTTTTAGGGATGTCAATGTTTACTTTCTTTACAACATGATTGTCGCCAAAGAACGCATCAAAATCTACTGCTTTTAAAATTGTATTTTCCATCTTCTGGTTATGATCTTTGTAATTATGTTCAATAAAAGTATCCATAATAATAAAATAAGTGCTGCACCCCAGGCCAGGTCGTGCCACTCGTCATAAGGACTGGTGGCATAATTAAAGATCAGTAAGGGCAGACTCTGCATTGGTTTTGAGGCATCCGTTGTGAAATACGGATTACCAAAAGCTGTAAATAACAAAGGTGCTGTTTCTCCTGCAATTCTTGCTACGGCCAAAATGATACCCGAAAGCACACCACTGAAACCACAGGGTAATACAATGCGTAACATAACTTTATGATAGGGTAAACCTAAAGCCAACCCTGCTTCTTTTAAAGAGGAAGGAAGCAGTTTTAAGGTTTCTTCTGTACTTCTTACGATGATGGGTAGCATCATAACAGCCAATGCAATACTTCCGGATAGTGCAGAGAATGTACCTAATGGTTTGACAATCCAGAAATAAATAACAATACCGACTACGATTGAAGGCGTACCTTGCAATACATCAACAGAAAGCCTTACCCAGTAACCCAACCAGTTCTTTTTATTTTCGCTCAAATAAATACCTCCCATAATACCAAATGGTATGGCAATCAACGCTGCATAAAAAACAATTAATAAACTTCCAACAAGTGCATTCAAAATACCCCCGCCCGTTTCACCAACCGGTTTGGGTAAATTAGTAAGGAAATCCCAGTTGATTTTTGTAATTCCCTCCCGGAAAATATAAAAAAGTATCAGCATCAACGGAATGGTACAAAGCATAGAAAATGTGATAATCACTCCCTTGAATGCCCTGCTTTTACCCAACCTGTATTTTATATTTTGCGCCATATTTATTGTGTAAATCTTGAGATAACTTTTTTGCCGATGATATTAATTACAACTGTAACCAGGAACAATATCAGCCCTAACTCAATCAGCGAGGACAGATAGAGTGTACTTGCCGCTTCGGTAAATTCATTGGCAATAACACTGGCCATGGTATTACCCGGATCGAAAATACTTTGAGGTATAATACTGGTGTTACCAATAACCATCGTAACAGCCATGGTTTCTCCAAGAGCTCTTCCTAACGATAACAGAATACCGGCAAATAAACCCGATTTAGAATAAGGGATTATTACCATCCTGATAACCTCCCAGCGGGTAGCACCCAATGAATAGGCCGCTTCTTTTAAATCAGCCGGCACCATGCGGATCATTTCTCTGCCCAATGATGCTGCGTAAGGAATGATCATGATAGCCAGTATTACAGATGAGGTAAAGATGCCAATGCCATAGGGCGTAATGCCCATCTTGATCTCGATGCTGCGAACGATGGGTACCAGAACAAATAAGCCCCAAAAACCATAGATCACGGATGGTATAGCAGCGATGAGTTCAATAGCATTTTTTAAAAATTCGGAAAACCAGCCCCTGGGATAGTACTCGCCTAAAAAGATGGCGATTGAAAATGAAAAAGGAATTGAAATGAGTAAGGCTAAAAAGGAAGTGAGTAATGTACCCAGTAAAAATGGATAGGTGCCGTAGATATTTGCTACGGGATCCCATGTTTTACCATATAAAAAACCAAAGCCCAATGTTTTTATGGAAGGCAGGGATTGTATGATCAGTGTGAGCATGAAAGCAAATACCAAAACCAGGAGGCTTAGTGCTATCAATACAAGGGAAGACCTGAAAATCTTCTCCATGCGTATATGCCTGAAGGATCTTTTTATCTTAATATTTTTCCAGATTTCCATGCGGATTATCAGAAAATTTCCCACGGTAATTTTTTGCCGTGGGAAATTTCTTATTTATTAAATCAGTTTGTAAAAACTTATTCTAAAATGGTTTTGCCATTATACGTTGCCGACTTTAAAATGGTTTCAGCAACAATTACTGCAGCCGGTGATAGTGGAGCATAATGTAAGGTTTCGCAATACTGCTGACCTTCATGAATATTCCACAATAATAATTTTAAAAGGTTCTTTGCTTTTACTTCAGAACGGTTATTATAATTCTGCTCTTTATAAATCAAAGCCCAGGTAAATCCACTAATTGGATAACCTTCAGCTGCTTCAGTATTTGTTAATGACACTTTTGAATCAGCAGGTAATGTAATATTGCTTGCCGCACTGGTAGAGGCCAGGTTTGGCGTAATAAAATTTCCAGACTTGTTTTGAATTTTAGCAAAGGCCATCTTGTTTTGCATGGCATATGCCAGCTCAATATATCCGATCGCTCCCGGCGTTTGTTTAACAAGGCCTGCAACCCCTTCGTTACCCTTACCTCCAAGCCCAGCGGGCCAGTTTACTGAGGAACCTTTACCTACCTTAGTTTTCCATTCTTCACTCACTTTAGCCAGGTAATCGGTAAAAATGTTTGTTGTGCCACTACCATCTGAACGATGAGCGATAACGATCGTTGTAGCCGGTAAATTCACTCCGGCATTGATTGCTGCAATCTTTGCATTATTCCATTTGCTGATCTTGCCAAGAAAAATATCAGCAAGCACTTCAGGACTTAACTTTAGTGTGTCTTTTACATCACTTAAATTGTAACTTACTACAACAGCGCCCGAACACATTGGAATATGTAAAGCTTCTACACCCATATTTTTAGCCTGCTCTTCATTTAAAGGGGCATCTGAATCACCAAAGTCAACTGTTTTATTCGTTAACTGGAGGATGCCGCCACCGGATCCTATTGACTGATAATTTATTTTTAAACCGGTTAGTTTGTTATACTCCGAAAATTGTTTGGAGAACAATGGATAAACAAAAGTACTTCCTGCGCCCAGCAAAGTGTTATCATCTCCGGTACCCGGAGTTTCCTTTCCCGAATCTCCGCTATTACATCCCTGAATAGTAATTCCGGCAACAACGATGACCAGGGCAGTGAATAACACTTTTTTAATTTTTGAACTTATTTTCATGATTGATAAAATTTATTTTTAATAATTGTATAATATTTTTAATTGTTATTTCCCAAACACATAATAAAAAGTGAAGCGATACACCAGATCATAACTGTCATATTTTGACCCAAAACCCTGGTTTGTGTAATGGTTATACCAGATATTTGGCATTAAGTGTACACTTTTAACCGGTGTAAAATCCAGGCCTGCTGTAATAAACTGCTCTTTTGTGGAAGGGTCATTGTATCCACTTGTATTACCAACATACTTGTTGTATTTAATGTTGTCGATCTTATTGTCAGGATTAGAATTGTCGTATCGGGCAAAGAAATATAATTTATCCTTTACAAGACTTCCTCTCGCAAAAACTGATACGCCCCTTGCATTTACAGTTAAGACATCTACATTACCCGTTGAAATTTGCGTAGCCTGGTTATCATTTTTAAGCGTATTTGTATATGCTTCTATGCCCACTGTAAATTTGGGTACCGTATAAGAAACAAAACCTTTGATCATATTTCTGGAATGATTCTTTCCGGCCACGGGAGCCATTTGTTGGTAATCTGCGTTTAGATTTACCAAAAGTTTTTTGTTTAAAAATTTACCCCAAACATCCGCATAAAACCATTTATAATTATCGTTTTCCAGTCTGGCGCCGCTTCCATTTCCCACCATCAGGTCATAACCAAAATTGCCTTTTTCAGGATCGAATTTTCCTTCCAGCTTGGCTCCAAGATCAAAAGAAGGAGTACCGTTTTTATCAATCAAAGTTTTCTCAATAGATCGATAACCCCAGGCAGGTTCTGAAGATGCAGAAAAAGAGGGTGTTGCTACCAGGCCAAGTAACAGGTCAGTTCCTTTCCATATATCTTTAATACGTAAATTTGCCAACTTAATATAGAAAGCCAGCCTGTTATCAGATAATGTTCCGGCACTTGTAGCGCCGGTTTCTGCTGCCAATAATAATTCTGCCGAAAACTTCTTTGTAATGTTATAATTATAACCCAGATAAGCACGGCGGATCTGAAAGGCATTCCTGTTCTTTGGGATGCCAGTATACTGGTTACTGCCACCCCTGTTTAATGTGTCGCTATGACTTTTATAATAATAGTCTCCAAAAACATAACCCCAAAGCCGCCCTGAATTGGGACTTCCGGCTTTAAATGCCGAATCGGAATTAAGTAAAAACTGGGCTCTCAAAGAACTGCTTAATAACATTCCAAAACAAAATATTGCAGGAAAAAGCAGGCCTTTTTTACTCAATAATTGAAGCATACTGATAATTTGGTGCAAAGCACCCCTTATCATGTTGCCTAATTGTTACAGGAACATTAATTTAATGTTAACAAACTGATATCGTAATTAAATTATAAGTGAATTCAAATATTAAAATTTAAGGCATTAATTATGATTTTAAAAGCAGCCGGGGTGATAACCCAGCTGCTTTTAAGAATAGTGTATTAGAATTTAGTCCAGTTTTTCCACCAGGTATCGTTTACTGCACAAGCACCTTTGTAGCTAACAGCAGTAAAACCCGTTGATAATTTTGGATTTAAAAAACTTGCTCCGGTTACTGCAGGAGAAGTAGTGGCAGGATTAAAATCGGGCACTGCGTAATTGAACGGATTGTTAAGTCCAACTTCATTATTTGTTGCATATACACTGTTTCCATAAGCAGCTGTATTATACCAGGCGGTTATTGTAGCCGTTGTATTTGGCGTAATGGGAATATTTGAATTTCCGGCAATACTGTACAAAACCGGCGTTGGGCATCCCGCAATGATATTGTTCTGAACAAATAGGGAGGCAGGAATATTATTATCGGTAGGCACACCCTTAGTTGCATCAATATATAATCCGTTGGGATAACCCATGATGATGGAATTGAAAAGAGACATGCTTGAATTTCTTCTGATCTGTGCTCCCCATACAAATAAGCTGTTACCCGTGTTGGATAAACTCGCTTTTGGTCCCATTACAGTCATGTTACTGAAGACTACAGATGTTTGAGGCAGCAAAGAACTTCCGGTAGCATCATTATCACTTTCAAATGCTTCGCTTTTTGAAATATCTGCAACGGACGAATCTCTCAATGAAATTCCAAACTGAACCTTACCGCTGAAACCGTTATCTGTATCAAAATCATCATCCAGTGTTCTGAAAGAAATTAAGTGCGTACAGTTCACTGTGCCGCCAAACCACTCAAACGAATCATCATTGGCATAAGAAACCTGTACATAATCAACAATAGTTTGGCTGCCTACGCCACCAAAGGTTAACCCATTGATTTCTTTATCGGGTAAAAAAGCATACCCTGCATACTCAATCCGTACGTAACGTAAGATGCCACTGTTATCAGCAGGATTTTGTGCCTGTGTTGCAGGGGTACCGTACAAACCAAGCCCATCGCTGTTATTGATGCCACCTTCAATTTCTCCAATACCCTGAACTCCGTTAAAACTTGAATTAGTTGGTGCATTTCCTAATAGAACAACGCCTGCCCAATCGCCACGTTTTGGGTTTGCTTCTTCCGAGGTAAAGACAATTGGTTTATCAACCGTACCATCAGCAATGAGCTTGCAGCTGCGGGTGATGATGAGGCCACCGTTCTTTCCTTTTTCGCCAACAATCTTCGTTCCCGGCTCAATGGTAAGAATGGCGCCGTTTGTTACATATACCAAACCCCTGAGTTTATATGTATACCCGGCTTTCAAAGTACGGTTTTCGGAGACACGTCCTTCCAGGATGATGTTTTCAGTGGTAGTGCCGCCACCGTTTACAACAGTAGTGGTGCCATCTACTTCTATTTTACGACAGCTTAATGAAGTGGCTGCAATTAAAATGCTGTAGAGAAATAATTTTTTCATGATCTTAATTTTTTAAAAGTTTGTTTTAGTAGTTAGGTTAAAAATTATAGCTGAATGAAAAACTGAAGTTGGTGCCGTATTTCTTTTTGATGGCAAAAGCGTCAGCTCCTTTATCATATTTTTTATTGTCATTTAAATCGGTATAAAAAATAGCGTCTTTGTTGATGATGTCGGAGATATTCATTTTTATTTCCCCTTTGGTCTTCAATATTTTTTTCGCGATCTGCAGATCAACAAGTGGGCGTGGATTTTCCCAGATAGGTGGTTGATCGCTTCCGCCAACCAACGCTATACGGCGGCCGATCTGGTTAAATAACAGGGTTGTGCTGATCCCTTGTTTTGGAAGATCGTATTGTATAGTAAAGTTTATCAGGTAAGGACTTTGTCCCTGCATGGCACGGTCCAATGATTTAACACGGTTGAAGATGTAAGAAAGATTCCCCTGAACCGTAAAGTTTTTCAAGGCATTGTTAAGGTCAAGTTTTTTTCTAAACTCAAACTCGGCACCAAATCCATTGGCTTCATTGGCATTTAATAAATTGTAAGTACTTCCATCCCCTGATGCTGGGTTGATATAAGCTTCCAAAGGGTTTTTGAAATATTTATAAAATACCCCGAAAGTGAACAACTCCCCGGCTCCTGGGTATTGCTCGTAACGTAGATCAAAGTTGGTGACTTTTGTTCTTACCAAACCTGTATTTCCCGCAACGGTTGCACTCAGATCAAAATCGTAAAACTGGAACGTACTCAACTCCCTGAACTCGGGCCTTACTACAGTTTGTGAACCTGACAAACGCAGGTTTGTTTTATCGTTTACTTTGTAGGTAAGATTTGCACCCGGCAAATAATCAGTAATCCGGTTATACACATGGCGTGGATCTGTTTTTTTAACGCTGCCAATAACCTGGTCAAAATCTTCTACACGTAGGCCCCAGACTGCACTTAGTTTTGAAGTGACCTGGTTTTCAAATTGCAGGAAACAGGCATTTAAAATGGAATTGGCCAGGTAGCGGTAACTGCTTCCGGCGAGTTCGTTAAAATGTAATTTATTGTCGTTGCCATTACCAAAATTTTCAGCAGCAAAAACTTTATCCTGCGATATATTTTCAAACTGGCTGCTTCCCGATGGATTGTAAATAGCAAATGGCCTTGAATCAAATAAACGATCTTTTACCTGGAAAAAATAACCACCTTTAATGGTTTGCGATAAATTATTTATCTCAAAGGTTTTGCTGATATCGCCACCAGCGGTGTACACATAATCATTCAGGTAGCCATAGTAACGACTGCCGTTCTTTTGTGAAGATTTAGAAACCGGGATTAAAATGATATAAGGCGATGCTACATCTGTCGGATCTTTTTGAACATATTGAACACGGCGCTGATCAGGCACGTACTGATCCAGGATATTAAAACTACCAAACCAGTTTATTTTAACATGAGATTTTTTGATCTTATGCTCACCTGTTAGCTGGGTATTGTAAAATGTGTTGGCTTTAAAAGCTAATTCGGTTGCACGTATATTATCAGGCGTCCCCGCAAAGCGACCTTCAAAATCCTGTCCGATCCTCAGCGTTGCATAATTAGACGTATTTACATTCAGGATATTTTTGAAAGATATTTTGCTGTGACTGCCCAGTTGCAAAGTAATATTGGCAAGGGCTCCGGCTAAAATATCTTCACTGTATTTATTATTAAAATAATCAAAATAAATATCAGCCGTATTGTTTTGATAGCGGATGATCCTGTTTTCAAATTCGGTTCTTTTATTGCTTCTGTTGTAGTTAATACCAAAAATGGCACTGAGATTATGCTTACCCAAACGTTTTGCAAATCCGCCATTTAATGATAAGCTCTGATTTAACAAGGGCATGATATTGGAATTCTTTTTTTCTGCTGTCCATATATTTTTAAGTGATGCTCCGTAAGCGGCTTTTTGTCCATTATCCAGATCGTTAAAAGTTAATTTGTTTGGAAAGTCAGAGGGCAGTGCCCTGGCGCCATTATCAAAACCTAAAAAATCAGTGCTGCTGCCTTTGTAACTGTAAAAATCTTTGCCAATGGTATTTGTGTTGAAACCGGTACCGATCTGTACATTGAAAAAATTTCTTGCCGGAACATCTTTTGTGTTTACCTGTATCAATCCACCGGCCCACTCACCGGGCAATTCGGGGATAAAAGATTTATTGATGATGATATTATCAATCATTGAAGATGGAATAATATCGAAGCTGAAAGTTTTTCGATCGGGCTCTGTACTGCTCAGCAACACGCCATTCAGCATGGCCTGGTTATACCTGTCGGCAAGGCCACGAACAATCAGGTATTTACCACCCTGTATTGATGTGCCCGGTACTCTTTTTAAAACTTCGCCGGTATTTTTATCGGGCGATCTTCGAATAGCTTCTGCACTTATAACCTGTGCCACAACATTGGTATTCTTTTGATAAGTAATTAAAGCTGCTGCGCTTTCTTTGCGTGCGGCGGATCTTATTAGTACGCCTTCTTCTGTTTTTGAAACTTTCTCCAGCAGTATTTCTACATGTGCAATATCGCCTGCTGTAACTTCCACTTCTGTTATTTCTTTAGATTGGTAACCAACAGAGGTTAGGGTGATGGTATACTTTTTATTGGCATCTATGGTAATAGTAAAATAACCGTCCACGCTTGTAGAGGTGATTTCTTTATCGCCATTTATAGAAATAGAAACACCCGTTAATACCTCACCGGTTTTCGAGTCTGTAACTTTTCCTTCAACCTTTCCTGTTTGTGCAAAAATTTTAAGTGAGATCATTAAAGTAGCCAATAGTAGAACTGAAAATTTCATGTTGTAAATATTTACAGCAAAATGAAGACCTACATGTTATGGCATCATGAAGCAATGGTTAGGTAATTGTTATGAGAATGTTACTGGAAGATTAACAGCTGCGGAGTTAAAAGACATAGAGGTTAAAGAAATAACCCATTAAAAAGCGGAATTAAAAACAAATAATGGTTCTGTATTACTACAATGTTAACTATTTTTGCCTAAAATTAATAATCATGGGAATAAACACAATGCTCAAAATATTCTTACCCAAGGATAGGATATTCTACCAGTTATTTGAAAACGTATCGGAAGTGTTGGTAAAAATGGGGGATAAATTGAAAGATGTGGTTAATGAACCGGATTTTGATAAGCGTGGGCAACTGATCCAGGAGATTGAAGATATGGAACATATAAATGATGATCTAACCCATACCATATTCACTGAGCTGGGAAAAAATTTCATTACGCCATTCGACAGGGAAGACATTCATTACCTGGCTTCTTCACTAGATGATATTGCAGACTATATTTATGCATCAGCCAAAAAAATAAATTTTTACCGGGTTAATCCCAACGACATGGGTTTTAATAAAATGGCCGACCTGATAGCATTGGGTTGCAGGCAGGTTGAAATTGCCGTTAAGGAATTGCGCAACATGAAAAACATGCGTTTAATAACCGATGCATTGGTTTCTATTAACAGCATAGAAAACCAGGCAGATGATATTTTTGACATGAGTATTGAACGCCTGTTCGCCACAGAACCTGATGCAAAAGAAGTGATCAAGAAAAGGGAGATCTACCAGGTAATGGAAATTGTTACTGATAAATGTGAGGATGCTGCCAATGTAATTGAATCTATAATTGTTAAGTACGCCTAATAAGGGAGATCAATACTTTTTGAAACTGAAAGAATTAGCA
>JBDSXS010000177.1:0-8907 GCA_039926045.1 Ferruginibacter sp. | reverse complement strand
AAGTTACTGCTCATTTCAAAACCATAAGCACCGGCATTGTAAAAGACAAGATGATCGCCTTCCCTTACTTCATGTAGTTTCCTGTCCCAGGCAAATGTATCTGTTTCGCAGATATTGCCGGTTACCGAATATGTTTTCTCTTCGCCGTTTGGATTGCTGATGTTCTCGATCTTATGATAAGCTTCATAGAACATAGGACGTATCAGGTGGTTGAACCCGCTGTTGATACCGGCAAAACTTGTTGATGCAGTTTCTTTTAAAACATTCACTTCAGTTATCAAATAGCCTGCACCGCTCACTAAGAATTTGCCTGGCTCAAACCAAACCTGTAAATGCCTGCCATTGGGATTGGGATGATCGCTGAAAGCCTCATTTACTTTTTTTGCCAGCAACTGCATATCTGTTTCTGTGTCTCCGGCTTTGTAAGGTACTTTAAAACCACCGCCCAGGTCGATCGACTCCAGTTCATGAAAGGCAGGAATGATGTCAAACAGCACTTCTATACCCTTTACAAAAACATCTACATCATCTATATCACTGCCGGTATGTATGTGCAGATTTTGAATGAATAGATTGTATTCTGATACCAGCTTAAGTATCTCAACCAGTTGATCAACCGGTATACCAAACTTACTCATGTCATGGCCGGTAGAGATCTTAATGTTGCCGCCACCCATGATATTCGGCCTAAGGCGTATGCCAACCGGGTAAGCATGCCCAAATTTTTTGCCGAACTTTTCAAGATTACTCAGGCTGTCAATATTAATATGCACGCCCAGTGCCTGGGCTTCTTCTATTTCAGTAAAATGTATGCCATTACTGGTGTACAGTATGTTTACGGGTTCAAAGCCGGCAACCAACGCAAGCTTCACTTCATTGATAGAACTGCAATCAACATTACAACCAATACTTTTAATGTGTTTTAAAATATGCACATTGGTTAATGCTTTGCATGCATAAAAGAATTTAGTATCAGTTTGCGCAAAAGCATCTGTCAATTTTTGATATTGGGCTGTTATATGCTCTGCATGATAAACATAGAGCGGCGTACCAAACTCTGTTGCAATGTTATTTAGTTGTTGATGTGATAATGACATGTTGCGAAAGTAATGAATGAATCGTTGATTCTAAGGATTGTTCTCTTTGAATTGGTTTAACCGCCGACAGGGTTGAAACCGCTGTCGGGGTTATCCTTCAATTATTTCCACGATCTCTGTTGGTTCCAAATTTGCATTACGCATAGCAATACCCCTAACGGCATTGGATGTAAAATCCATGAATGCTTTTTTAGTAATGGCATCATCACTAACCATGGCCGGTACACCGATATCTCCGCCTTCACGAATACTTTCTACGATAGGTATTTGTCCAAGAAAGGGAATATCAAATTCTTCTGCCAGGTTTTTGCCACCGTCTTTTCCAAAAATGTAATATTTGTTTTCCGGCAATTCCGTTGGTGTGAAGTAACTCATGTTCTCAACCAAACCAATTACAGGAACTTTTAACTGTGCCTGTCCAAACATGGCAATGCCTTTTTTAGCATCGGCCAATGCAACAGTTTGCGGCGTGGTTACCACAATAACACCGGTAACAGGTACTGTTTGTACAATGGTTAAATGAATATCGCCGGTGCCGGGTGGCATGTCGATCACCAAATAATCCAGTTCGCCCCAATCCACTTCACTTACAAACTGGCGTATGGCGCTGCTCACCATTGGCCCACGCCAAACCACGGCCTGCTTTTCATCAATCAGCAAACCTATGCTCATCATTTTTATGCCGAATTTTTCAATGGGCACAATTAAACCCTTACCCGAACCATCGTCTTTCATCAACGGCCTTTCGCCTCTTACGCCAAACATAATATGCTGGCTAGGGCCATAAATATCTGCATCCATCAAACCAACTTTTGCCCCGCCTGCTGCAAGCGCCAGTGCAAAATTGGATGCAACAGTGCTTTTGCCAACACCACCTTTACCACTAACTACTGCAATAATATTTTTTACGCCGCTTAAAATGGTTTTGCCATCTTTTCGGTTACTGCTGGTATTGCTGGTAAAGTTTACGGTAACAACAGCCTCTTTATTAACCAATAATTTTACAGCATTGATACAGGCATTCATGATCATATCTTTCAATGGACATGCAGGTGTGGTAAGTATTACTGTAAATGAAACTTTATTACCATCAATAACAATATCTTTTACCATATTCAATGTCACCAGGTCTTTGCCAAGGTCGGGTTCCTGTACATTGCTCAACGCTTTTAAAATATCCTCGTTCGTCATCGTTCAATTATTTGTTAAAAAACTCATGTGAGCAGCAAATTTAAACATTGAAGCCCTTACTTTGTTTATTAATTAAGGAATGTTGGTATTTTTGACAATAAGGATCAGGATTTCGTGTTTATGAAGTAGTTTAAATTTTCAATATTCAATGCTCAGTTATCAATACTCAGCCAAAGGCGTTCTGATTTAAAATTCTGTCACTTGAACATTGATCGTTGAAAATTGCTTATTGAATATTTTTTTATAATCCAGGTTACCGGGAAGTTAATTTTAATAATTGAATGAAGAAACTTATACCATACTTTTTTATTACTGCTTTGATCTTACCAGTTGCTGCCAAAGCCCAGTTTGAAACCTTTAAAGATTCAGTTGTACAGTTGTACGGTATTGTAATGACAGCCGATAGTTTGAAAGGCCTGGAATCTGTGAGCGTGGTTGTGAAAGGACAAAATCGCGGTACCATTACCAACAGCAAGGGTGTTTTCAGCATCGTGGTTATAAAAGGCGACCAGGTTGAATTTACCAGCATCGGCTATAAGCCTAAAATCATTTCCATCCCTGCAAACCTGGAGGGTAACCAACACAGCGTAATACAATTGATGGTTACAGATACGATTTATTTAGCTGCAACAATTATAAAAGCAAGGCCAACAAGGGCACAGTTTGAACGGGATTTTTTAAATACCGAAGTACCTGACGATTATATTACCGTAGCCCGAAAGAATACAAATGAAGCTACCCGGAGAATATTAGTAGCCAATCTTCCTTCCGATGGGCGGGAAGCCAGCAGTCAGTACTTAAGGCAAAATGCTAATAAAGCTTATTATGCCGGACAAACACCTCCCATGAATATATTTAACCCATTTGCCTGGGCCGAGTTTATCAAGGCCTGGAAAAGGGGAGATTATAAGAGAAAGAAATAGACCCCCTCTGCCTCCGCCAGCTGGCGGAGGAACTTAATGCACACAGTATTCTTTTGATTTTGTTTCTTTGCTGTTCAGAAGATAAACGCTTATGACAAACGCTTCGGATAATTCCCCGTTTTCACAGAACCCTGCGGGTAGGGGGCAAGGAGGTAAGATTTTTTTGATCGGCTTTATGGGTAGCGGTAAATCGTATTGGGGGAAGAAATGGTCCCGAAAATACCAATTCGATTTTTACGACCTGGATAAAGTAATTGAACATGATCAGCAAAAAACCATCGCCACCATATTTGAAAAGACAGGGGAGGAACACTTCAGGCAGTTAGAAACAGCCACTTTGCAAACATTTTCAGAAAAAGATAATTGCCTGATTGCCTGTGGCGGCGGTACTGCCTGCTTTAATGATAATATGAAATGGATGAATGAGAACGGCACAACCGTTTACCTGAGCGCAACTCCGCAATATATTTACGACAGGATTTATGAGGAAAAAGACAGGCGCCCACTGGTGAGTAAATTAAACCAGGCCGAACTCTTTTTTTTTATTGAACAAAAATTAAAAGAACGGGAGCCCTTTTATAACCAGGCAAAAATAACAATGCCCGTAGAGGAACTCAGCGGTAATTTTGTACCCGGATTTATCATTTCAAAACCACCTGCCCGCCGCAAAGTATCAAAAAAGCAAGGCCCGGAGACAGGGTCATAATTATACACATGCATAAACAATTTTTAAAAATAGCTGCAGTAACCGGCGCATTGTCGGTAATGCTTGGTGCATTTGCTGCCCATGGGTTAAAGAAATTATTATCACCTGATAACCTGCAGGTATTTGAAACGGCCGTGCGTTACCAGTTCTATCATGTGTTTGCTTTGTTGGCTGTTGGTATTTTGTACGCGGCATTTCCGGGTAAATTAATGGTATGGGCCGGTAGATTGTTTATAACAGGCATTATCCTTTTTTCAGGCTCCTTGTATCTACTATGTTATGTAAAATATAATGAGATGCCTTTGAACTGGCTTGGTGCCATTACTCCATTTGGTGGTGCTGCATTTATTGCCGGCTGGGTATTGATGCTTGTTGCAATTATTAAAAAGAACTAAAATGTTGTAACCTTCCGGTGCATGGTTATCAATGTGCCGTTCTTATTTTCAATGATAAATTCCACACCTATATCCTGCATGCGTTTTTTCATGTTCTTTAAGCCGTTTCCAAACTGTCTTAATGAACTCATGTCTATTCCCAAACCGTTATCATGAATATATAAAGTAAGGCCATCCTCAACCCTGGTTAATGTAATGCTTACTTCTGTAGCTTTTGCATGTTTGAGTATATTATTCAAAGCTTCCTTTATAACCAGGAAAACATTTCTCCTGATCTCGCCGATAACTTCAATATTAGGAAGTTTTTCCGGGATATCTATTTTACAGTTTACGCCCGTGTCTTCAAAATACTCCAGTGCATAACTTCTGATATAGGCGATCATATTTCCAAGTGAATCATTACTGCTGTTCATACTCCAGATGATGGCATTCATCTTGTTCAATAATTCATTGGCCGACGAGGATATCTTTTCAATTTCGGGGATAGGATTAGCAGCCAGTTTGGTCTTGGCTAATTCACTATACAGGCTGATGGTGGTCATACCGGCACCCAGGTCATCGTGCATATCGGCACTGATCCTGTTCCTTTCTTCCTGCTGGGCTTTGATCACTGCGATCTGTGTTTCATACTCCTGTTTCTCAGCTTCCAGTTTCAGTGCTTCCTGTTCTTTTATACCTTTTATCAATTCACTCCTGTTTTTATAAGTTAGTCCTAATAGGAAAAAGAACAATTCCAGCACAATGCCGATATTATAATAAAATATAGAAGAATAATAAATTTTGAAACCTTTTATGCCAAGCAGGATCAGGCATAGTGAAACAAGTGAAAATAATACCAACATGGCATTTCCGATAGCAATATAATTGAACAGGGGGTCCTTTTGTTTTACTGCCATGATGATGAATACGATGCCAATAGCAAGGATCAGGAACTTCATGATATTTTCCAGGTAAAACTGTGGCTGGTATGTATTGGTAAAAAAATGGAGACAGGTGTAAACCCCCAGCAGTATAAGGATGAACTGCTCACCATATTTTAAGAACTTATCCAGGCGTTCATATTTAATATCCGTGTCCAGGAATTTCCTGGTAAACCCGATATAAAACAACGTACCAACTACCAGGAGAAAAAAATCAAAATAACTGTAATAGAACAGGGTGAAGGGGCTGGGGTTTTTTGCAACGATCGAATTAAAATAGATCAGCAGGAACATGCAAAAAGAATATAGGGCATTGTATAAGAATTCCGCTTTGCGGGCAATGAATAAATTACTGATCATGAACAGGATCATCATGAACAAGACACCGCTGATGACCATGCCGAATATCTGCAGGTCACTTTTATTTCCTACAACCAGTTGCCTGTAACGGTTAATAAAATCGTTTTCTATAAGAACCGGGTTTATATTATTGAATTCATTTTTTAAAGGCTTAAGGCGAACCAGGGCAGAACATGTTTCTCCAGGAGCCAGTGTTAATTTTATGAAACCGGAAATATTGCGGCTATTTTCAATTTTGAGGGACTGCCCATTTACTTTATATAGGTCTATCTGTGTAAAATAAGCACCGGGGTATAAATAAACCAATGCTTCTTTTCCTGAATTATTACTGACAGGTATCTTAAGAAAATAAGTATAAGAAATAGCAGGGGGTGAAAGCCTTCCCCTGCTCTTATAATCGGTGAGAGGCCAGAAAGTTTTTTGTAATACATCAGCTGCGGCAAGCGAGGAATTACTATCGATGAACAAAAAGGTTTTGGAAACGATATTACTGTCTTCCTTAACTAAAACAATATCTATAAGGCTGGAATCTGCTGCAACCTGGGCTTTACAAAAATTAACAGAAAAACAAAAAAGAAGCAGGGCAACGGGCAGTTTCAATGTGGGATGTTTTATCAAACGTACATAATTTCGTTGAGATCGCATATTCCCATTGTATTTTTTTGGATGCATTAATTGTTGGTGGCTGGTGAAGACACCAGCCACGGTCCGCCGTGGTCGGTGTCTCCACCGACCACAGAAGGTGAAAGCAAGCAATAATTTTAAATGTACACTCAGTTTTTTTGCTGCATTTGAAGTAATGGTTTTCTATATCTTTGTTGACAATGGCGAATAAACTGAAACCTTCAAAAAGCAAGGCTGTAGATCCTGAACAGTTAAAACAGGAAAAAGAAGAGACCGTAGAAGTAAAACAATTGCTTAAGGATGAGCGTACGCATAAAATCGCCGGAAGTATCTTGTTGCTCCTTGCCTTTCTTTTTTTTATAGCATTCACTTCTTATTTGTTTACCTGGAGCGAAGACCAGGACAAATTCAGTTACCGCATGTTGCTTGCCAACGACATCAAAGTACAGAACCTGCTGGGAACTTTTGGTGCTTTCATTTCTGAGATATTCATACGTCATGGCTTTGGCATTGCTTCATACCTTTTATGCACAACATTTTTTGTTTTGGGTATCAACCTGTTCTTTGGGAAAAAAATTTTTTCGGTTTTCCGTAATATCAAATACCTGATCGTTGGTTTGCCGGTAATAAGTGTTGCAGAATCGGCTATGTTTACCGGTAATGCATTTCCCTGGGGTGGTGCAGCAGGTGATATGATGAGGGACTGGATGTACAAAACCATCGGGGAAGTAGGTACTATTGCTGTTTTGGCAGTGGCTGTTCTTTCTTATGTGATCTGGCGTTTTAACCCGGTGTTTAAACTGCCGGCTAAAAAAACAGCAGCAGTTACAGATGAAAATATAACACCAGTTGCAGAAGAATTATCGGATAAAGTGGAATGGGATGAAGATGCAAAAACTGTAAAAGGAAATTCCATTAAAGGGGATGGAGGCATGCTGGATATTCCACAGCAGGGAACAACAGTTGATCACGGGTTGAATATAATAGAAAAGGATGAAGAAGAACCTGAACGGGTAGTAAAACCTGAACCTATAGTAAAAGATGAATTGATCATTCCTCAATCTATTCAGCCTGTTAAAACAACTGCACAAAGCGACCTTCCACTGGAGATCAAAACTGTTCCTGAAAAAGTGGAAGAGGAACCTGTAGCAGTTACATCAAAAATACCCGCTGCAAAACCATACGATCCTATACTTGACCTGCGGGATTATAAATACCCGGTTCTTGACCTGCTGGAAAATCATGGCAGCGATAAGATCGTGCAGGATGCGGATGAACTGGAGAACAATAAGAACCAGATCATCAATACCCTGAAGAATTATGATATTCAGATACAGAAAATTTATGCCACTGTTGGCCCAACCGTCACTTTATACGAGATCATTCCGGCAGCCGGCGTACGGATATCAAGAATAAAGAACCTGGAAGATGATATTGCCCTTAGCCTTGCTGCGCTAGGCATACGTATCATAGCGCCGATACCGGGTAAGGGAACAATTGGTATAGAAGTACCCAATGCCAAGAAGAGTATTGTGAGTATGAAGACCCTGCTTTCTTCGGAGAAATTTCAAAAGAACAGTTTCTCCCTTCCGATTGCCATTGGTAAAAAAATTGATAACGAAAATTTTATTGTTGACCTCACCACCATGCCGCATTTATTAATGGCCGGTGCAACAGGGCAGGGTAAATCTGTAGGATTGAATGCTATACTGGTTTCGCTGTTGTATAAAAAACATCCTTCTCAATTAAAATTTGTGTTGGTTGATCCTAAAAAAGTGGAGCTGAGTATTTATAAGACCATTGAAAATCATTTCCTCGCAAAACTGCCCGGTGAAGAGGATGCCATCATTACCGATACAAAAAAAGTGGTACACACGTTAAATGCGCTTTGTATTGAAATGGACAACCGTTATGATCTTTTAAAAGAAGCAGGTTGCCGTAACATAAAAGAATACAACGAAAAATTTGTAAGCCGTAAACTCAATCCCGAAAAAGGCCACCAGTACCTGCCTTTTATTGTTTTGGTGGTGGATGAGTTTGCCGACCTGATCATGACAGCAGGTAAAGAAGTTGAAATGCCGATAGCCCGTTTGGCGCAGCTGGCCAGAGCCGTAGGCATTCATTTGATCATTGCCACACAAAGGCCTTCTGTAAATATTATTACGGGTACCATTAAAGCAAACTTCCCGGCACGTATCGCTTTTAAAGTGAGCAGTAAGATAGACAGTCGTACGATTTTAGATACAGGCGGTGCCGAACAGTTGATTGGTAAGGGCGATATGCTTATTAGTTATAACGGAGAGATCGTTCGTTTACAATGTGCATTTGTTGATACACCGGAGGTGGACAGGATCGTTGATTTTATTGCCGCACAGCGTGGCTATCCACAACCATTTTTATTACCGGAATATATTGATGAAAAAGATATGGAGGGTAAGGATTTTGACCTGGGCGATAAAGATCCCCTTTTTGAAGATGCAGCGAGGTTAATTGTTGCCAGCCAGGTAGGCAGTACTTCTTTATTGCAACGCCGAATGAAACTGGGTTACAACAGGGCAGGCCGCTTAATGGATCAATTGGAAGCAGCAGGCGTTGTTGGCGGTAACCAGGGAAGTAAAGCCAGGGAAGTATTGATAAAAACTGAAGCCGATCTGCAACAGATGCTGGATTCTTTATCGTGAGTTGTGAGTC
>JBDSXS010000176.1:0-4532 GCA_039926045.1 Ferruginibacter sp. | reverse complement strand
TTTCCCAATCTTAATGCCTCCTCCCTGCTGTAGGAGATTATCTCTTTTACCTGTGCTGAAAAATTATTATCCATTTTATATTGAATTTAGCTTGTACAATAATAACGATTATTTCAAAGATATAGTTTGCTGTGCCGTGGAAATGTTAATATGTTAAAAAGTTAAAATTCCAGGTTTCAATAACTCTTTTGTGAGTTGAAAGGAAGACCCCTATCCTTTTAAACTTTCACCCGGTTCATGTAAACCATTTGTCATTTGATTTACAAATTTTCCTTTACTTTACAAAGAACAGTTAACTACAAATCTCAACTTACTAATATGAATGTCAAATTAGATACCAAAGAAAGATTTACTGTTATTACGCCGGAAGAAACAGACTTATCTGTTAATATGACAGAGGAACTTAAGCTTTTGTTGCTTGGTTACCTCCAAAAAGACATACCACACGTTGTCCTGAACATGCAAACTGTGGAATCTGTTGATGAATTAGTTGCCGAAACCATTGCACAGGTTCAACAGCAATTTTATGAAAAGAACAGCTCTTTTGTGATCTGCAGCCTGCAAAAAAAAGTGGAACAATTATTGGACAGTAAAGAACTTTTAGAGCACATGAATGTTACCCCATCCGAAAGTGAGGCCTGGGACATTCTTCAAATGGAAGAAATTGAAAGGGATTTTTTAAGAGATGAATAAAGCCTGTTTTGAGTTTTGGGTTTATTGTTTTGAGTTGAGCAGCACTTCAATAACTTATACAGTCTTTATAAAACTTTAACCGACTTATTCCGAAAGAACCCAAAACACATAACACATAACACATAACTAAAACGATTTGCTTGCAATAACTATACTCGGAAACAATTCTGCAATACCGGCTTTTGACAGAAACCCTACTGCCCAGGTTTTACAAACCATGGAAGAGAGTTTTTTAATTGACTGCGGCGAAGGAACCCAAATGCAGTTGTCGAAATACAAAATAAAGCGCAGCAAAATAAACCACATTTTTATTTCGCATTTACACGGCGATCATTATTTTGGCCTGATCGGGCTACTTACCAGTATGAGCCTGCTTAACCGTACACAGGACCTGCATATACACGCACCCCCTGAACTGGAACAGCTCATTATTCTCCAGCTTAATTTTGCTGCAACACATCTTTCTTACGCTTTACATTTTCATCCTTTACGGGAAGAAGGATTGATCGTTGATGAAAATAAAATAATGGTGGAATGCTTTAAAGTGAAACACAGGATCGATTGCTGGGGTTTTTTATTCCGGGAGAAAAAGAATCCCAGGAAACTGGATCCTGAAAGAGCAAAAATCTATGAGATACCTGCTGCTTTTTACGACAGGCTTCAGCAAGGCGAAGATTATATTACCAAAAAAGGCACCATTGTACCCAATGAAGAAGTAACGACCGAAGCCCCTAAGGGAAAAAGCTATGCCTATTGTGCGGATACCATTTTTGATGAAAGCCTGGCAGAAAAAGTGAAAGGAGTTGACATGCTTTACCACGAGACAACTTATCTTAAGAACCTGGAGGAAAGGGCCGCTGCAAGGTTTCACAGTACAACGATACAGGCCGCTGCCATTGCAAAAAAAGCAGGTGCAAAAAAATTATTGATCGGTCATTTTTCATCCAAGTACGAAAGCCTGGATGAGTTTTTAACGGAGACCACTGAAGTTTTTGAAAATACCGAACTGGCCATACAGGGCTGCTGCTATCTCATATAGATCAATTATCAATTTTTATTACCGTATTAAATCCATCGGCCATCATCCAGGTATAAAATTCATAAAACCATTTACGCCAGGCTTTTTCGTTGTGCCTGCCCGCGGGGTCAACAACTGAATAGATCATGGCAGTGGATTTTTCTCCCAATATCTCCTGGATCTCCTGCATATCTTTTACAAATGCATCTCCTTCCTTCTCCCCGATATAAAAGAAAAATTTACCGTCGATCTTTTTTGCCAAAGAATCAGTTAATGGTTTTACAGGAAGCGCCGTCCAGAATGCAGGCGAAAAAACACCAGCCTTTCCAAAAACACCCGGCTTTTTAAGCATAGCATAATAAGAGACCAATCCGCCCATTGAACTGCCGGCAATGATGGTGTTTTCTTTACCAGTAAGGGTGCGGTATTTATGATCAATAAAAGGTTTTAAGGTTTCCACTAAAAAAGTGAGGTATTGATCTGCTTCTCCTTTACCAAAATTCTGAAACTCGTAAGGATTATATTCATTAAAACGCCGGGGGCCATTATCAATCCCAACAACAATGCATGGCTGTTTGCCCGTCCTGATCAGGCTATCCAGGCATTCATCAACGCCCCATTCTCCATAAGATGCAGTAGCTGCATCAAAAAGATTCTGCCCATCCTGCATATACAGAACAGGGTACTTTTTCTTTGTTTTTTCGTAACCTTCGGGTAAATAGATCCAGATACGCCGGCTCGTGTTTAACTGCGGAATAAAAAACGCACTATCCATAATATGTACCTGCCTGCTGGCTGTATGCTTTTTAGCTACAACAGGAAAATCATCTTTCCAGGCTTCAATGTTTATGGTTATGGTTGTATCGCATCTTATATCAAACTCATGATTTTCTATATCCGCTCCATAATTGAGGCTTTCCACTTTTGTCCAATTACCCCGCGTACATTTAAACTCATAAGGGCCGGCAGGCAATTTTATATACAATGAAAGGGGACTTTCACTTGCCGTAGATAAACTGAATGCCTCGTTATGGGCATTCCAATCATTAAAGTTGCCTGCTATAAAGATACTGTCACCGGCATGTTGCAGGGGGTATTTGCCTAATTTAAAGTTGACTACAAATTGTGCTTCGCCCCAATAAAAAGTGAGAACCAAAAAGAAGAAGCACAAAAAATATTTCATGAGTCACTTTATTTATGTAGGTAGGTCTTTATTTTTTTATGAACAGTGTCACTAAGGGGTACCAACGGAAGCCGCAATACATTTTCAATTATTCCCAGCTCGTATAAAAATGCTTTTGCACCCGCCGGGTTGTTCTCAGCAAACAACAGGTCATTCCCTTCCAGGCATTTGTAATGCAAAGGCCTTGCCGAACTATAATCTCCTTTTAGGCAGAAGCGTACCATATTTGAAAAATCAGCGGGAAAACAGTTTGCAGCAACACTGATCACTCCATCCATGCCACAGGCAATTAAGGGGAGTGTGATGTGGTCGTCACCACTCACCACCAAAAAATCATCGGGCCTGTCACGGAGAATGTGCATGCATTGCACCATATTGCCACTGGCTTCTTTCATACCGGCAATATTTTCTATTTCTCTGGCCAGGCGTAAAGTGGTTTCAGCTGTAATGTTGCTCCCGGTCCTGCCGGGTACATTGTATAAAATTACCGGCTTCGGACTTGCATCTGCCACATTTTTATAGTGCTGAAAAATGCCTTCCTGCGAAGGTTTATTGTAATAAGGGCTCGCACTTAACACGGCTGTTGCTTTTTCCAGTGGATAGCTTTGTAAATTCTCCATCACTTCCCGGGTATTATTACCGCCCACCCCCACTACAACCGGCACCCTGCCGGCCACTTTTTCATAGGTAAAATTGATGATATCGAATTTTTCTTCCGTATCAATTGTTGGGGTTTCACCTGTTGTGCCCAGGCTAACTATGTATTCAATTCCTCCCTCGATAATAAAATCAATTAATTTTTCCAGGGCATCGAAATCCACCTCCATGGTCGATTTGAAGGGGGTTACAATAGCTACCCCGGTACCCTGCAGTTTTGTACGTAAGCTCATACATATATTTTTTGTGAAGGTATTGAGAACTAATGGATTTTACATAAAGCAGCATCGATGCTGAAAGAATTTGTGCATAAATTGTAAAAGAGGAAGGCGAAGCTATGCTCCTCAACTTGAATATGGAGCATTGAACATTGTGGATTGAATATTTTAATTTTCCAGAAATGCTCAATAAACAATGCTCAATACTCAATACTCAACGAAAAAGCACCTGCAGATGCATTGCATTTTTTAATAAATTGCATGTGCGCTGCTAACATTCCTATTAAGCTTAACGATCTAAATAACTACTATGGCATTCAATGAAAAATTAGCCGACAGGGTTCGTGAGATCATTTCTCTTACGCATAAAAATATAGAGGAGAAAAGAATGTTTGGCGGACTGTGTTTTATGGTCAATGACAAAATGTGTGTTGGGGTTGAAACGAGTCGTTTAATGGTTCGTTTTGATCCTGGAAAAAATGATGAAGTAATGGAAAAAGAAGGTGCATCGCCTATGGATTTTACAAAAAAAATCATGAAGGGGTATGCCTTCGTTGATATAGCAACTTTAAAGACAAAAAAGAAACTGGAATATTGGATAGATCTTGCACTGGAGTATAACAAACTTGCAAAAGCTTCTAAAAAAAAGAAAAAGTGACCATAAAATATTTGACGGTTCTATTTACTGTAATCCTATTTTTTATTCAGTGCCGTACCAGTGATACCAGGCCCTCATTAAAAAAGCAGTATAAAACGATCTATA
>JBDSXS010000175.1:0-20483 GCA_039926045.1 Ferruginibacter sp. | reverse complement strand
TAGATTTCGCTTTCATCTCTTTCTTCTTCTTCTTCTCTTCGTAAAGGAATTTATTGTAGTCGATGATCTTACAAACGGGAGGCTTTGCGCCGGGAGAGATCTCCACCAGGTCAAGTTCCTGCTCTTTTGCAATTTTTATAGCATCTGCAAGTGAATATATACCTGGTTCAAGGTTTTCGCCAACCAAACGCACTTCGAGTGCTCTGATCATGTGATTGGTACGGTGTTCCTGTTGTTGTTCTTTTTTAAAACGGGGGTTAAATGTGCCCCTGGGTCTTGGTGGAAATGCCATTTATTATATTTAGTTTACAATGTTGTTTTTGCTTAACCGGATTATTGTTTTATTTCAGCTAAGCTATCAGCAATTTATCTATTAATTATTACTAATCCAAAATTAAATCAGGTGCCGGTTTCTTATTCAGACACCCTGTTTTTTATCTCTGTTGAGATCTCCTGTACAAATTCTTCGAAGAGTTTAACACCCAGGTCTCCTTTACCTTGCCGGCGAATGGCAACCTTTCCTTCATTCATTTCCTTTTCCCCGATAACAAGCATGTAAGGTACTTTCGCAATTTCAGTGTCTCTTATCTTCCTTCCTATCTTTTCGCTCCTGTCATCAATTTCAGCACGAATATCTGCTTTTTTAAGCGTTTTCAAAATTGTATTTGCATAGTCCATGAACTTATCGCTGATGGGTAGGATCTTAACCTGCAGGGGTGCCAGCCATGTAGGGAATTTTCCTGCATAATGTTCCAGCAAAAAGCCAATGAATCTCTCATGTGTTCCCAATGGTGCCCTGTGAATGATCAAAGGAACTTCAGGACTATTATCCTTATTGGTAAAACTCAATTTAAAACTGCGTCCCTGGGCAAAATCCACCTGGTTAGTAGCTAAAGTAAACTCCCTGCCAATAGCGCTCCAGATCTGTACATCAATTTTTGGACCGTAAAAAGCGCCTTCACCTTTAACCTCTACATAAGGAATATTGCTATCGATCAATACGTTTCTTACCAATTCCTCAGTTTCTAACCAAAGCTCAGGCTCATTTACATACTTCTGGCCTAATTTTTCAGGATCATGTAAACTCAGGCGCATCACGTATTTCTCAATACCAAATATTTTAAAATACTTTTGGTACATATCATTTACAGCCCTGAACTCCTGTGCAAATTGTTCTTTGCTGCAATAAATGTGTGCATCGTTCATGTGCAGGCAACGCACCCGCATTAAGCCAAATAATTCACCACTCTGTTCATAGCGGTAACAGGTTCCATATTCTGCAATTCTAAAAGGCAGATCCTTATAGCTCTTTGGTTCGGCATCAAATATCTTATGGTGATGCGGACAGTTCATTGGTTTTAAATAGTATCTCTCTCCATCCATTTCCATGGGCGGAAACATACTGTCGGCATAGTAAGGCAAATGGCCGCTGGTTAAATACATACTTTCTTTTGCAAGATGCGGCGTAACTACTCTTTTATAACCTGCTTCTTTTTCGGTTTCCTTTGCCAGGCTCTCCAACTCTTCAATAATAATGGTACCATTGGGTAACCATAAAGCCAGGCCAGGACCTACCTCATCATCAAATGTAAAAATGCCCAACTCTTTACCCAGTTTACGGTGATCTCTTTTTTTAGCCTCTTCCAGCATCAATACATATTCATCCAGTTCTTTCTGATCGGGAAATGTAACGCCATAGATACGGGTCAACTGTTTGTTCTTTTCATCACCTTTCCAGTAAGCCCCTGCAATACTGGTTAATTTAATGGCTTTTATAAAACCGGTATTGGGGATATGTGGGCCGCGGCACAGATCGGTAAAACCTCCCTGGGTATAAAAAGTGATCTCACCATCAGTTAATCCGCTTAACAGGTCCAGTTTATATTCATCGCCTTTTTCGGTAAAATATTTTACAGCTTCGGCCTTGGGCATGGGCTTTCGAATAAAAAGATTTTTCTGCTTTGCCAGTTCATTCATTTTTTTCTCCAACTGCACCAGGTCATCTTCTGTAATTTTATTTTCCCCCAGGTCCATATCATAATAAAACCCTTTTTCAATTGGCGGTCCTACCCAAAATTTTACACCAGGGAAAGCAGCTTCAACGGCTTCAGCCATCAAATGGGCAGACGAATGCCAGAAAGTGGCTTTGCCATCTGTATCATCCCAGGTAAGTAATTTCAGCGTTGCATCACCTGCAATGGGCCTGTGTGCATCCCAAACCTGTTCGTTAATGCTGGCAGCCAATACTTTTCTTGCCAGTCCCTCACTGATGGATTTTGCCACTTCAAAAGCAGAAGTTCCCTGCTCATATTCTCTTACGGCACCATCGGGTAATGTTATCTTTATCATATCTTTATTTAAGTGGTCATTGAGTCATTGGGCATTGGTCATTGAGTCATTGGGTATTGGTCATTGGGCATTGAGTAACTACCGTAATACACCAAAAAATGACTAATGACGAGTGACTATTGACCTGTTTATTGCTACAAATTTAACGAACTATTAGCTATGGAAAAATTTATCTAAAATATCTTTGTAGTGATGAAGAAAATTGTACCGTTTTTATTGTTTGCTTTTTTTACTACGCATTTATCTGCCCAAAACTTTACCGGCCAATGGAAGGGTGAATTTATTGATAAGAGTTCTGCATTTGTGGGCTGGGGCGGCGACCGTTGTGAATATATACTTGAACTCGAATGCAGAGGAAATATAGTCACAGGGTATTCCTACACCTATTTTAGTGATGGTGGTAAACGTTATTATACCATTTGCAAATTAAACGGCACTTTAAACAAAGGAAGTAAATACATTGAAGTAAAAGAAACGGAAAGAACAAAAACGAATGTACCTGTCAATATCCGCAATTGTTTCCAGATACACCGGTTATCCTATTCCGAGCAGGGAGAAGATCAAACACTGGAAGGCACCTGGGTACCGGTAGCCAACCAGGAAGGCGATTGTGGTTATGGATCTACGATTTTAACAAGGAGGATCTTGCAAAAAAATCCTTCTTATTATAACAACACAACAAAAGCAAAACCGGATGTAAAGACCAGGCCCCAACAAACATCACCTCCTGTTGTAAAAAATGTAATACCCAAAAAGGCAATTCCTCCGGTAGCTAAAACCCAAACAAAAAAAACTACCACTTCACCGGTAATTAAGCCTCAAACAAAAAAGCTTACACAAGCTCCTGTTGTAAAAGCTGATCCAAAAAATAAGATCATACCAGAAACACAGCCCCAGGATAATAAAACGGATATAATTACAAAGAATTTACCGCCGCCGTTAACCACAAATACAGACCCGGTTGATAAAAAAATAACTGACCCCCGTTTTGAAAAAAGGAACAGCGAGCTGATAAAAACAATTGAGATCGATAACTCCAGTTTTACAGTGGACCTATACGACAATGGCGAAATTGACGGTGACAGTATTTCCCTGTTCTTTAATGGCAAATTATTGTTGTCGCATAAGCGCCTTACCGATAAAGCCCTGAGACTGAAACTTGATGTAGATGCTGATAAAGATCTGAACGAGCTGATCATGTATGCAGAGAACCTGGGAACTATACCCCCAAATACTGCCTTGATGGTTGTTAATGACGGCGATAACCGTTATGAAGTGAGGATCTCCTCCGACCTTAAGAAAAGCGGGGTAATACGTTTTATACATAAGCCAAAAATCAGGCAATAAAGTAATAAGTATTACGTTATTACAACAACCAATATCTTTTTTGAAATGAAAACCTCTTTCAAAGCCATAGTTTTAGCAGCTGGGCTGTTTTTAGTTACCCTGTTATTTATTTCCTGTGCCAAGCCAGATCATAGTGCAGACTTGCCAAAACAACAACAGGTTGTTGGTGAGTGGTATATAAACAGGATCGAGCTTAATGTATTTTCCGGAAGTGTTTTAATTAAGGATTCGATATTACCACGAACTCCTAAGCCTAAGAATACTGTAGAGTTTGATGCCAATGGCGGTTTTAAATACCAATTTAATTCAACCACAGTTAATATCGGCACCTACCAGTTTGTTGGTAACGATGGGATCGTTTCAGTTACACCGGCAGTTACTTTCAATTGGAAAATGTTGACCTTGACCAATGTTCTATTTACGGTAAAAAGTACGTCAACAAATGATCCTGCATTTCCCGGATGTACGGTTAACACTTATCACACTTTTGTACGCTAACCCCATTTATAGCTTTAATTAAGGCGCCTTTTACAGGCGCTTTTTTATTTATAGTTTCACATTCCAGGTTATTGCCGGGATCACCGGAAATAAAGAGACCTGCTTGGCCTGTATCTCCAGTGTTCCGTTAAAAGGGCTTCCGGTCTGGTCAAAATAAATAAAATAAGGATTTTTCCGGTTGTAGGTATTGTACACACTGAACACCCATTCTGTTTTCCATTTACGTTTTGCATTTTTCTTTGGGGTAAGTATCGCAGCAAGATCAAGCCTGTGGTATGAAGGCAACCTGTACTCATTGATGCGGCTGTACTCCTGCGTAAGCACACCGCCTACGATATAAAAACGCTGGGGTAAAGTTGCTGCATTGCCTGTTCCAAAAACAAATGAACCCGACAGGCGCCATTTTTTATTTAGCTCATAAATGGCCACAATGCTCATATCATTTCTGCGGTCATATTTGGCGGGATATTTTTCACCAAAATTCAATTGAGCAAATTTGCGCCAGGTCCAGCTTAAGGTATAACCAATCCAGCCTGTAAGACGGCCCTTGGTCTTATTAATAAAAAATTCGGCCCCATAACTCCATCCTTTACCAAATGCAAAAGAGTTTTCTGTGTCATCCAGGCCTGTTGGCGTGTATCCTTCTTTATATTCGATCTGGTTCTGCATCCGTTTGTAGTACAACTCCACGGATGTTTCATACATGTTATCCTTAAAATTTTTAAACAGTCCTGCAGCATATAACCAGCTTATCTGTGGCTTTACCTTATATGTGCTGGGTACCCAGATGTCTGTTGGTAATGTTGTACCTGCATTACTTACCAAATGAATGTATTGCAAATTCCTGGTTACCGATGCTTTAATGGAAGTCTCATCATTGAGTGCATAACGGATAGTGAACCTGGGCTCCAGGCCACCATAGGTTTTAACAGCTTTACCTTTTCCAAAAACAGTACTGTCTAACCGGTTCCCGTTATCATCAACCTGGTAGATCTTATAAGGACCAATTTGCTGAAACCAGCTATACCTTATCCCCGCATGAATTTTGATCTTTTCATTGAGTTCCCAATCATCCTGGAAATAAATTGCTGCTTCGTGGCCATACTTGACCTGTGCATTGTTTGGCTTAAATACGGTGGTGTCCTGTTTACCACTTATAACAGACGGAGTGAACTTATGGTAAGTATAAATTCCGCCAAACTTCAGTTTATGACCTGTATATGGGTACAGATCAAAATCCTGCTTCAAACTCAGGTCTCTTATCCCCGATGCCAGTTTTAACTCAAAATCATTTTGCAGGGCATTAAATGTAAAATTATAGTCATTGTACACAGCTGTTGTGTTCCCAAACAGTTTGTTATTGAAAACATGGTTCCAGCGCAGTGTTCCGGTCGTATTTCCCCAGGGAATATTTATTTTCAGGCTCTGTTTGCCATTTACAAAATCAAAAACATCCCGGCCAAAATAACCACTCAGGTATACCCTGTCCTTATCAGAGATAATGTAATTGACCTTTGCATTCAGGTCATAAAAAAAATAACCACTGCCTTTGAACTGGCTGGTGGATTTCATAAATGGTTTTGAGATCGCATCAATATAAGTTCGCCTGCCGGAGAGAATAAAAGATGACTTGTTCTTTTTGATCGGCCCCTGTATGGAAAGCCTGGAAGCGATAACACCAATACCTCCATCCACCTGGAACTTTTGATTGTTCCCTTCTTTCATAGACACATCCAGAACACTCGAAAGCCGCCCTCCATATTGTGCGGGCATACCTCCCTTTATCAGTGTAACATTTTTTATGGCATCAGCATTAAATATGGAGAAAAAACCAAACAGGTGCCCGGTATTATAAACGGGCGCATCGTCCAGCAAAATAAGATTTTGGTCTGGACCTCCGCCACGCACATATATGCCGGCACTGCCTTCTCCTGCATTACGTACACCGGGCAGCAATTGTATCGTTTTCAAAAGGTCTACTTCGCCCAAAAATGCAGGAATGGATTTTATCTGTTCAATAGGCAATGTAATTTTTCCCATTTGGGCATTCTTAACATTGGCATCTCTTTTTTTGGTGTTGATCACTACTTCCTCTGATAATATGATCTTTGGCAAAACCTCAAAATTGATCTTCGTATCTGCTTTCAGATCAATTGAAACAGCTTTGTACCGGTAACCGATGAAAGAACAGAGCAGCACATATTTCCCTTCGTCCAGTGTAATGGAATAAAAACCATAAAGGTTGCTGCTGATCCCTTTCGACATGCCCTGTACAGTTATGGTAGCACCTATCAAAGATTCTCCATTCAACGAATCTTTAATATACCCACTGATGGTATGCTTGCTTTGTGCAAAGGCCGGTGAAGAACCCAGTATAAAAAGAAGAATAAAAAAATATATTTTCATAGCTACTTAGCGGTAATATGTCACAGTGATTTATTGAGCTTTAATGGTATCCTTCACCATTCCGCAATGCAGCATGGTTGCTTTGTACTGTGAATGGTATTTACCCAGGTACGGGTTGATCACATCTTTTGTTTTGCTTATCCAGTTTGCTTCCTTGTCGTCACCAAAAGCCATGGGGCAGTTCAGCCAATACATTTTTTCACCTTCGTAATTTATTATTTTGAAAAAATCGGGGTAAAGGTTTGCGGAGACCATACTGAAATCTTTTCTCATCTCCAGGATATCTGTCATGGTTAAAATAGATTCAGCATTTGCTTGTATGCTGGATAAACTGTTCATGGCAATATCATAAATACTGGCAGTGTCTTTTTTTAATTCGTCCATCGGGATACTGTCCAGCAACTGGATGAACTTCCTGTCCTGCTCTTTAGCTTTTGCGGTATCAGCCTCAACAAATGCAGTGGCCATATCAAAGTATGCCGTCATGGCATTGGATACCGCCAGGTTAAATGAATCGGAATGTTTTTTTAACGCAATCGGCTGCTGCTTTGGCCCGCTATCCCTGTTTCCCCCCCTGCTAAACTTATACCAGTAATAGCCTGCAATTGCCAGTATCAAGATTAATAAACCCAGGATCACTTTTTTCATATCGATTTTTTTTACAAATCTAACTCTTTAAATAAATGGAAGCTTTTATGTAACAATTTTTTGATATTATAACAGGAATTACTCATTAAGGTTCGATAATCGTATTTTTGCCGCCTATTTATAAACTGTTCGAAAAATTATTATGCTTTTAGGATTACAGAATGTAACATTTGAATTTGGCGCCAGGACGATCGTGGAAGATGCAACCTGGCATATTCAGCCCAACGAACGGATTGGACTGATCGGGTATAATGGTACCGGAAAATCTACTTTGCTTAAAGTATTAACCGGCCAATACAGCCCGGCCAAAGGGACCGTGGAAAAAGGGCGGGAAACCACGATTGGTTTTCTGCACCAGGACCTCCTTGGTTTTGATACCGAAGATTCTATCCTGGAAGTAGCAATGGGTGCTTTTGAAAGAGTAAAGCAATTGGAAAAAGAGTTAGAGCTTTTGGGTCATGAACTGGAAAAGACCGGTGATGAAAGCCTTGCCAATAAATATGCTGACCTATTGCATGAAATGGAAGTATTGGATGGCTACAGCATACACCACCGAACCGAAGAGATCTTACAGGGCCTTGGTTTTGCCAATGCCGACCTGGGAAAGCAGTATAAGAATTTTAGCGGAGGATGGCGCATGCGGGTTTTGCTGGCTAAAATGATATTAATGAACCCCGATGTTTTATTGATGGATGAGCCTACCAATCACCTGGATCTGCCGAGTATTGAATGGCTTGAAAAATATTTGATCCATTACCCAGGAGCTGTGGTAATTGTGTCGCATGATCGTTTCTTTTTAGACAGGATGGTAAATAAAATTGTAGAGCTTTATCAACGGCAATTACATTTTTATACCGGCAATTATACTTATTACGAACAGGAAAAAGCACTGCGTATTGATATGCAGCAGAAGGCATACGAAAACCAACAGGATTATATAAGACAGAATGAACGTTTTGTTGAACGTTTTAAAGCCAAAGCCAGCAAGGCTGCTGCTGCACAGAGTATTGTGAAACGATTGGAAAAATTAGACCGCATCGAAAATGTTGAATTGGAACGCCCTAATATGCGGATCAATTTTGCTATTGATAAAACACCGGGCAAAATTGTAGCCACTTTAAAACATGTAAGTAAGAGTTTTGGGGATGTAAAGATACTGGAAGACACGGGTGCTGAAATTGACCGGGGCGATAAGATCGCACTGATCGGTGCCAATGGTAAAGGAAAATCTACCTTATTAAGAATTATTGCTGATACCGAACCTTTTTTTGGTGAGCGTGAATGGGGACATAATGTAGAAGAATCTTTTTATGCCCAGCACCAGTTGGAAGCACTGAACCAAAACAATGATGTGCTGGAAGAACTGAAAGAAGCCAGAAGCGGAAAAAATGACCTGGAGTTAAGAAGTTTGCTGGGCGCTTTTTTATTTAGTGGCGAAGCGGTTGAAAAGAAAATTAAAGTACTGAGTGGAGGCGAAAAAGCCAGGGTTGCATTGGCAAAAACCATTGCAAGCAAAGCCAATTTTTTAATCCTGGATGAACCTACCAACCACTTGGATATTCACTCTGTTGACCTGTTGGTAGAAGCCTTGAATAAATATGAAGGTACGATCGTACTGGTAAGTCACGACAGGTACTTCATCAGCCGTATTGCCAACAAGATATGGGATATTGAAGACCACAAGATCCGAGAATTTAAAGGCACATATGCAGAATATGAAGATTGGAAAGAAAGAAAAGCAAAAGCAGATGCTGCTTTATTAAAAGAGGAAGGGAATAAATTAAATACAACCGGCAACACACAGCGTGTTGTGGAAAAACAACCAGCAAAAGAAAATCCTGTAAAGCCCGCACAATCAAAACCTGTTACGCCCGCTGCATCTAATAATCAGCATAGTATTATTGATAAAGAATTAAAAAAGGAATTACAGAGACAAAAGAATCTTTTTAAGCAGCTGGAAGAAAAGATCGCTGATCTTAATAAGCGTAAAGCGCAACTGGAGCAGGACCTCGCATCTCCCGAAGTGTATAATGATAAAAACAAATTCCTGCAAACCGAAGCTGCCTATAAGACAAGTGCTGCTGACCTCCAAAAAGTGAATTCAGAATACGAGATCGTTTTTGAAAAATTGATGGAGCTGGAAGAAAAGATCTGATCACTAAAAATTTCCATAAAAAATAAACACATAAAAAATCCCCCGATAAAATCGGGGGATCTTTTTTATGATTTGAATTAACTATTAATAGTTACTTAAAGTCATTTCTACTCTCCTGTTCTTGGCACGGCCGGCAGCAGTTTTGTTATCTGCAACTGGTTTTGTTTCTCCGTAACCAGCAGAACTTAAACGGCTTTCAGCAATTCCTTTGCTTACCAAATAAGCTTTTACAGAAGCGGCTCTCTCATCAGACAAACCTTGGTTATAATCGTCTTTACCTACATCATCTGTATGGCCATCGATCTGTACTTTATAAGTAGGATTCTCGTTCAAAATAGTTACTACTTCATTCAATTTAGGGAATGATTTAGCCAGTAATTTTGATTTAGCTGTTTCGAAGAAAATATTCTGAGCAGCTCTGTTCACTTTCTTAATGATCTCTTCGCTGATAATAGGGCAACCAAAATTAGAAGCTGGTCCTGGAACAGTGATACACTTATCTTCTTCGTCATTTACACCATCACCATCAGTATCAGGTATAGGACAACCTTGATAACGTGCTAAACCTGGTACGGTTGGACACTTATCTACTTCGTCATTGATACCATCACCATCAGTATCCGGTATTGGGCAACCCTGGTAACGGGCCAAACCTGCAACATCAGGACACTTATCATCAGCATCAGCGATTCCGTCTCCATCCCTGTCAGGGCAACCCTGCAAAGATGCAAGACCAGGAACATCAGGACACTTATCATCAACATCCAAAACGCCATCACCATCCCTGTCTAATACAACAACAACTGGTGGTGGTGGTGGTGGTGGAACAACTTTCATTTTTTCTCTTCCAATATTTTGAGCAAACCCAACTGAATAGAACAGGCTGTTACCAGTAACTTTTCTATTATCCTGCTTAGGATCTTTCTTAGTTAGATCCCATCTGTATTGAGCCTGAAGAATTAAATAAGTAATGCTGTTGAAGTTAACCTGAAGGCCAAGACCCGCAGGCACATAAAAACCAAATTTATCAGTATAGTATCCTGCGCCGGCACCCACAGTTAAAAACGGATTCATCAATGCTCCATCATCAAAAGGGCGAAGGTTGATAGTTGGTTCCAGTTCAACTCCATATTCAGTTTTGTCCGTTCTGCCAATACGTACTGCACGGTAATCACGAAAACTTAAATTAGCTTTTACTGCAAGATCTACTTTAGGGTGAAGTCCTTTCCAATAAGTTAAAGAAAAGCCCTTATCCATATCTCTGATCTTGCTGTAAACCTTTCCTGTCAAAGGATCTTTAATACCCAGAGGGGCAACAAAATCCTGTAAGTTAAATTGTAAACCGATAAGCGTCCCTTTTTTCTCACCCCTTCCCATTTTCATCTTCTTAGATTTTTGGGAAAAAGCAGTTGTGGCTAAAAGAGCTAATGCCAGAATTAACGTTAGTTTTTGTTTCATAAACTTTAATTTTATTAAAATTTTTTTGTCTGAGTTATGTGCAAATATAATGTTAAATTAATGGAAAGGCAAAATTTGTATCTAATTTTATTATTTGTGTAAAAATAGTTAGTATCAGACCTTTACCATTTTCCATTTCCCTTTCTTAAAAACCATAATACTAACAATTGCCAGTACTGTTTCGGCTACCCCAATTGCTATATAAACCCCCAAGGTGCCCATTTTCAGGTATTTTGACATAAAATAGGCCATGGGTATTTGTAATACCCAAAATACAACTAAATTGATATACGTAGGGGTTTTGGTGTCGCCGGCCCCATTAAAAGCCTGGCTGATGATCATGCCGTATGCAAAAAAAACATAGCCAATGGCGAGTATGTGTAAACATTTTGTGCCTTCTGCTACTGCCCCTTTATCTTGTGTAAAAAAGAGCATCAGGTTTTCCCCAAAAACAAAAAATATAACTGCTACAACCGCAAAAAAACAAAAGGTAAGAAATGCTGTACGCCAAACCGACTTTTCGGCCCGTTCGGGCTTGTTTGCGCCCAGGTTTTGTCCTACCAATGTAGCAGCCGCATTAGCAAGCCCCCAGGCGGGCAAAATGGTGAATATACATATCCTGATGGCCGTACCATAGCCAGAAACAGCAGCTGTACCGGATTCTGCAATGATCATGGCTAAAAATATCCAGCTGCAGCTACCAATGATAAACTGGAACATACCGCCTGCCGATGTGTTTAAGATAGTACCCATTAATTTCAACCTGATCACAAATTGCTTACGCACGATCCTGATCAGTGCTTTGCCATTAAACATATGATAGAACTGAAACATTACCCCCACAGACCTACCGATAGTGGTGGCAACTGCAGCACCTACAACACCCATTTTGGGAAATGGACCGATACCCATGATAAGCAATGGGTCGAGTACAATATTGATGGTATTGGCAATGATCAGGGTTTTCATAGCAATAGATGCATTTCCTACGCCCCTGAAAATCGCATTATTTACAAACAGCAACACGATCACAATATTGCCGGTAAGCATGATCTGGGTAAATAAATAATTTTCGTTTGCAACAGCCGTAGTTGCCCCCATCAGCAGCAATATCTCCCGTGGGAAGATAAAACCAATTATGCTGATAATTAAAGATAGAAATGAGCCAAGAAGTATAGCCTGAACAGCGATATCAGAAGCGGCGGCAAAGTTCTTTTCGCCTGCCCGCCTGGCAACCAACGCCGTTACGCCAATTGCAAGCCCCCATGCTACAGAATACAAAATGGTTAAGGAAGCTTCGGTTAAGATAACGGTAGAGGAAGCCTCTACACCAACTTTGTTCACAAAATAAATATCAACAACAGCAAAGAATGATTCCAGTAACATTTCGATGATCATAGGAATGGCCAGTAGAAAAATTGCCTTGTCAATACTGCCGGTTGTAAAATCCTTTATATCACCTTTAACCGCCTGTATGAATAAAGTAGAAAGAGTATCAATTTTTTTTAATAAAGATGCCATGATAGTAAAAAATAAAAAGTAAAGGAAATAGATAATTCACGTGCAGAAATGCACGGTAACGATTTCGGACTAAGGAAGAAGAATTCTTTCCTTAGAGATTAAAATACCTCATAGCAATAAATTGTAGGTATCAAAAGTAGAGATTTTATTTTTTCAAACTGTGATCTATGCTATTTAATTACTAAGTTTTTTTTTGAAATGCCTATATTTGCAGCCGATTTTGGTCAAGTTGATAAAATTATTGGCTCGGTAGCTCAGCTGGATAGAGCATCAGCCTTCTAAGCTGAGGGTCATTGGTTCGAATCCAATCCGAGTCACAAGTAAAAAGCCTGGTACCAGGCTTTTTCTATTTTATGCAAAACTTCGTCTACATATTATTCAGTCAAAAACTTAATAAATATTATGTTGGATCTACTCCGGATCTGGAACGAAGGATTAGTGAGCACAACAGGGGTAAAGAAAAGTTTACAAAAATAGGCATACCTTGGGTGCTGGTTTACAAAGAGGCATTTGAGGAGCTAAAACAGGCAAGACAAAGAGAGATGTATATCAAGAAGATGAAAAGTAAAAAATACATCGAGAATTTGATCCGTTCAACTGGATAGTGCATCCCGATTTCTAATCGGGAGGGTCATTGGTTCGAATCCAATCCGAGTCACATTTTAAAAAAGAGTCGCTATATGTTGACTCTTTTTTATTTTTATAAAAACTTTTGAGCATGGAAGTAAAAATAGAATCGTCGTGGAAGGAAGTTTTAAAAAATGAATTTACCAAACCATACTTTCAGCAGATCGTTACTTTTTTAAAAACGGAAAAAGCTGCAGGCAAAATAATTTATCCGCCCGGCCCGCTTATTTTTAATGCATTCAATCAAACACCGTTCTCCAAATTAAAGGTGGTTATACTTGGCCAGGATCCATACCATGGCGAAGGACAGGCACATGGGTTGAGTTTCTCGGTTCAAAATGGCGTAAAGCCTCCGCCCTCATTGGTCAATATTTATAAAGAGATCCAAAATGATATTGGAATTGCCATGCCCCTGCAATATGGTAATCTTACCCGCTGGGCAGAGCAGGGCGTGCTCTTATTAAATGCAGCATTAACGGTAAGGGCAAATGAGCCTTTCAGTCATGCAAAATTTGGCTGGTCCGAATTTACCGATGCAGTAATTCAAAAGATATCTGATGAAAAAAAAGGTATTGTCTTTTTACTTTGGGGTAAGTTTGCACAGGAAAAACAAATACTGATAGATGAAACAAAACATTTTGTTTTAAAAGCAGCACACCCCTCTCCTTTTTCTGCTGATAAAGGATTTTTTGGCTGTAAACATTTTTCAAAAACAAATGAACTGCTTACAAAACAGGGTATCTCACCAATAGATTGGAAATTATTAACGCCTTAAACCCTGACCCCCTGAAGGGGGAACGAAAAAGATTATGAAGGAAAATAAAATCAATGAATCTTTAGACAATATTTACAATGATTGAAGACTTAAATAATAAAAGTGCCAATGCCCCTTTAGGGGTTGGGGTAAATATTTTCGGAAGGATCTGGGCACTCTGGGGACTAATAACTTTTTTCATTACGTTCATTATTGTATTCCTTCCTTCCATGCTGTCTCATTTAATGGATGATCCAAAGGGGCAAAGATATTTTATCGCTGTTTCAAAGGTCTGGATGAATGTATGGTTGTTTTTAGTTGGGTGCCCTGTTAAGGTAAGCGGCAAAGAAAATTTTAAACCGGGTGTTGCCTACATTGTTGTATTCAACCACAATGCATTATTGGATGTGCCCCTTTCAGCACCTTATGTGCCGGGTGCCAATAAAACCATTGCCAAAGCATCGTTTGCAAAGATCCCTTTATTCGGTTCGTTCTATTCAAGGGGTTCTGTGTTGGTTGACAGAAAAAACGATAAAAGCCGGAGCAAAAGTTTTGATGCCATGAAGAAAGTATTAGCCGCGGGCATGCACATGTGCATTTACCCCGAAGGCGCAAGAAACCGGTCATCAGAACCCATTAAACCATTTTATGACGGAGCTTTTAAGCTTGCCGTTACCACAAAAAAAGATATCATCCCCTGTGTTATTATTGGCACAAAAAAAGCAATGCCCATCAATAAGAAATTCTACTTGCTGCCTGTGCCTTTAAAAATGCATTTCTTACCTGCGGTTTCTTCAAGTGATACAACGGTTAGCAGTTTGAAAGAAAAAGTATTTAATGCGATGCTGGAGGATTACGTGGAAGGAATTAGGAATTAGGAATTAGGAGTTAGCAGTTAAAAAGAGGGTTTGGATGAATAACCTAATTCCAAATTACCAATTCCCAATTACTTTTATATAAACCAATTTACAGATCATAAAAATACCTCGTCCTGTTTATTTTCAGATCTCTTAACAAGCCCGATTTGGGGCTGATACTGATATTAAAGAACCGGTACTTTCCAACCGGCGAAATATTAATGGCCATCTGCCAGCAATGCATCTCCCTGGAAAGATACATACTTATCACACCAAGGTCTTTCCGGGTGATATCATAAGAACCATTCAATCCTATCTGCCATTTGGATGTAAGGTTTAAAGTACCGTTCCAGTTCACATTTTGTGTAAATGTTTTTTTATATCCTCCTGTACGATAGCCAAGCGCCTGGCGGTTATAACTTAAGGCGTAAGACAAACTCACACTCCAGGGAATATTAAAATTAGCAAACTCCCCCGGGTTATTGTTGATATAGGCAGCTTCCTGCTGGTATTCATTTAAAGGCAATCCCGAAACGGAATTGATCTGTGTGTTCTGCAGGTTTGGTATCGGAAGTTTTTCGGTTTTATCCCCTCCTTTGAACTGGGTTTGTAAAGCAATATTTGCATTGGTCAATTTACCCAATGCCACTTTTTTATTCCATATTAACTTGTCAATAAAATCACCATTAGCATTTGTCAGATACGGAACAAATATGGCACTTGCCGATATACTGACCTTATCGAAAAGATTGGTACGGGCATTTATATTGAACGGACTTAACTTAAAAGAATCCTGCAGGAAATTATAGGCGCTGTTAATACTCAGCCCATCTATCAATGTGATCTTTTTTACTCCCGTAGCAGAAGTATCTTTTTTACTCCGGATCTTCATCTGCACATTATTATCAATTCCAAAACTTAAGCCGCCAAATTTTCCTTCCCCAAAAGCACCAAAAACACCACGCTCATGCACAGAGAATCGCCCGATGTTTCCAAAGGTATCGATCTGTGTAGCGTACCAAAACCTGCGGTTCATATCCGGCTTATAATTTACAGAAATCGATGGACGTATCTCATGTCGTATGGCCTGTACCTTACTTTTCTTTTTAAAAGTGAACATCCCGAATATCCTGGTAGTTACGCCCATTCCAAAAGTCATTTCTCGGGCTGTATAAAATCCTTTACTGATGGTAGTGTCTATTTTTTTATTGGTACTGTTCCAACTTCGGATAAATTTTTCCTGGTACCATCGTTCCTGGTAACTGACATTTGGTGCAAACTGAAAATTGCCAACCTGTGGCAATGAAATACTGATGGGAATATTATGGCTGGCACCCCATTGATAATGCTTTGCAAATTCATTGAAGAAATTACCGAGGGTATCGTAAAAAGAAGACAGGCTTCTCACATTTGTATTTAATGCAATTCCCAAATTCTCAAACCATTTGTATTGCCCGATCACTTCCTTGCGGCGAAACGGGTACAGGGTATTTACATTAAACCCAATATCGGGTAGATTTATATTGATCAGTTTACTGTTCGTATTTTGGTTATGGTTACCGCTTACATTTAAATTAAAGGGTTTGTCCTTCCATATTTTTGAATACGTGATTGAGGAGTTCAGTTGATTTTGAAAATTGCGTTGCGGGCTGTTGGGCACGGCCGAATTAAATCCACTGCTGCCGGCATTGAGGCTTGCATTAAAACTTACACCCGGCCTGGCCTTACTGTCACTGGTATGGCTCCATCGCACATTAAAACTCCTGGCACCTGATTTATCCAGGTCTCTCAAGTGCAAAACATCCACCCCAAAATTACCCTGGTACCGGTATCGTTTATAGTACCTTGGGTTCACATTGGCTGTCCATCCACCATAAGAATAAATAGTGCCTCTTAATATGATATCCCATTGCTGGCTCAAAACTTTATAATAGCCCAACCCTTCCAGGGCCAAACCTAACGTTTCGTTGGCACTAAAACTTGGTGCCAGGAGCCCCGAGCGCCTTCCTGTTTTTAAAGGGAAAATTCCGAATGGCAGGTAAACGGGTATAGGTACGCCTTCAAACTCGGGATGAACCGGGCCGGTAATGGCCATTTTCTTATTGATGAATTTAAATCTTTTACTCACGAAAGCAAAATGCGGCGTATCAAGATTACAGGTGGTGAATTGCCCACGGAATCCATAAAAAATATCAGGATCAACTTTTTTTATTCTTTCCGCATGAAAAAAGATCTCGCCCTGCTGGGTATATGTGCTTTTTGTGATGCCCTTGCCATTTTTCAGGTTAAAAGCCATGGTATCACTTACCGTTTTAAAATCGCCCTGGTTAAATGAAGGGCGGGAAATTACTTCCCCATTACTGTCCTTAACCAAATAAGCACTTACCAGGTTAGTGCGCTGGTCAAATTCTATCCGGGGCGCATACAATTCATTATCTAAATATTTTACAAAGCTTTGTTTACCGTACAGGATTATTTTTTTTGCAGGGATATCCATCACCATCGAATCATCGGCATGATAAACAACCGGCGCATCCAATGCATCTTTTGAAGACCTGAAAGAAAAGGTATCTGTTTTAGGAATGATGCTGGTATCTGCAATTTTATTAAGCGGTGCGGCATTATTAATTTTTGGTTTCCCTGTATCCGTTTTATTAATTGGCACCGTATCAGTAGTTAAAAAACTGTGAAAGTCACCTCCACTAAAACCGCCGGCACTGCAATACAACGTTACAGTGAATAACAGCAGTACCAATGCCAATACCGATATATATTTTGCCTTACCTTTGTTCAGTTGGTGCATAGTTATGATTGGCAAAAGTAGCCATTATAACAGAATGAAAATGTGAATACTTGAATAATTACTAACCCCGATAAAAACGCGTTGACTATGTTAAGGAACAAAGTGCCTTTTTTATTTCTGTTTGCTGCTTTGCATTTGTTAATATTAAATGATCTTGCTGCCCAGGCTCCCAAATTTATTAAAACAATTATTGTAGATGCCGGGCATGGCGGAAAAGATCTGGGCGCCAGCGGCCAATATGAAAATTCATTACGTTCTAAAGAAAAAGATGTAACGCTGGAGATCGCCTTAAAATTAGTGGCAGAATTAAAAAAACAATTGCCTGGTGTAAATATTATACCCACACGTACAACAGATATTTACCAAACCCCGACAGAAAAAGCAAAAATTGCCAATGAATATAAAGGCGACCTGTTCTTGTGTATTCATGCTGACAGCGGTCCGCTAAAACAAGGCAGAAGGCAAATTGGTACAAGAACCGTTACCCGTTACAAATACACCGGGAAGAAAAAGAAAAGGAAAAAAATACCTTACGAAGTTGAAGAACCTGTTTACGAATATTTTAAAATACCACTCACCAGGAGCGGTACCAGTGTATGGATATTTGCGGCACATAAGACCAGTGATAAATTAAAAGCCATTATGGATGGTGATGAAAACTTTGAAATAGAGGCAAGTGATGTTGATTCGACAGATAACACACTTGATTTTAATACCCCGGAAGGAAGAACGATCGCAGCTATTTATGCCAAAAGGTACCAGGAAAGAAGCGACCGCCTTGCCACGATGGTAAATGAAGAAGTGGACCAAACCGGAAGGCAGGCGCTGGGTGTGAGCCAGAGACAAAAAGGGATCTGGGTTTTGCAGGCAACCAATATGCCTGCAATCCTGATCGAAACCGGCTTTATAAACAATCCTGAAGATGAACAATATATCAACAGCGATAAGGGCCAGCAGGAACTTGCAGAATCTATAACAAAAGCTGTGCAACGTTATAAACAACAGGTTGAACATACCAATGGCACAGCAACAACCGCCCAGCCTGTAACCAATGCCGATAAAAAAGTTGCAGAGGCCCCGCTTGCTTTCGAGAAAAGGATCATCAAAGACACGAAGACCATCGAGGTAAAAAGCAGTAAAGTAAAAGTAGACCTGTATGATGATGGCGATATAGATAATGATATTGTGTCGGTCTATTTTAACAGGGACCTGGTCGTTGATAAAAAAACTTTAACCGCAAGTGCCCATTCTTTTACCCTTAACTTAGAACCTAACAGTAATAATGAACTCGTTTTATATGCCGATAACCTGGGAAGCATACCCCCCAATACCGCTTTAATGGTTATTACCGACGGCACTACCAGGCATGAGATACGTTTATCGGCCGACCTGAAAAATAATGCCTCAATAAGGTTTGAGTTAAAAAAGAATAATTAAGCTAATTTTGACTTAGGCTTAATAATTGCTTTAAGCCAGAATAACTATTATGAAAATCTCTAACGAAACGAAAATAGGGGCATTAACTGCAATTGCCATTGTATTATTAGTGCTTGGTTTTAATTTTCTTAAGGGAAAGACCTTTTTTGGAAACAGCCATACCCTTTTTGCCAAATATACAAATGTACAGGGCCTTGCAGCTTCCAACCCGGTGATGATAAACGGCCTGCAGGTAGGAACCGTTTACAGCATTACCACCGATAAGAATATGAAAGAGATCCTGGTCAATATGAACATGACCAAGGAAGTGAATATTCCCGTTAATTCAATAGCCATCATAAAACCATCGCTGTTGGGTATTACAAGTGTGGAGATACACCTTGGGGATGCCAAGCAATATATTCCCGAAAAAGGGGTAATTCTTACCGAAGCCAGTTCAGGTGTTTTTACCGATGTATTAAAGAAAGTTGACCCGGTACTGTACCAGGTAACCAAAGCCGTAACTTCCATTGATTCGGTATTGATGACTGTAAACAGGATCCTGGACCCTACAGCAAAAAATAACCTGCAGGCAACACTGGAAAATTTAAATAAAACCACTGCAAACCTTATCGGTGCTTCGGCATCATTAACGATTTTATTGAACACCCAAACAGGCGCACTGGCGGGAACTTTAAATAACCTTAATTCATTTACAGCCGGCCTCGATAAAAATACAGGTAAGATCACCAACATGATCGGCAACCTGGATAAAACGGCTACCAATCTTTCTAAGCTGGACCTCCAGGCTACACTGAATATGTTGAATACCACCATCAGCGATCTGAAATCAACCGTTGGCAAACTCAATACCACTACAGGTACTGCAGGTTTATTACTGAATGATACAAAATTGTATAATAACCTTACTGCAACAGCCAATAAGATCAACCTGCTGATCGACGATATAAAGACGAACCCCAAACGTTATGTCAACATTTCCATTTTTGGAAAGAAAAATTCAAGTCCCGGGCTTACAGTACCACTGCCTGATACTGTAAATGCTCCTTATCTCAAACAAAAATAATTTTACCATTCTGTTATAAAATAAAAATCGCAATTTACAGGCCGAACATAAAACTGAAACATTGCGATTGAAATTTACCATCAGCAAATTATTTATTCTTTTTTTACTTGCCTGCAGTTATCAAACTACCGCACAACAGGTAATTGCTGTACCCACTTCAAAAGATTCAATCCGTTCAATAAGAATTATACAGGGCAGGAACATGAGGTTTATTACGATCGATTCTGTTAACTCTTTACAAACCATGGCCGGTGATGTAATTATCAAAGAAGGCCTTACCACTTTTTACTGCGACAGTGCAACGGTAAACCGCCAAACAAATATCCTTGAAGCTTTTGGCAATATCCATATCAATGATAACGACAGCATTCATACCTATGCCCAATACCTTCGTTATGTTGGGTCAGAACGGATCGCCTATTTAAAAAAGAATGTAAAACTTACAGATAAAAAAGGAACGCTCTACACGGATGACCTTCAATATAATTTACGTACGGGCATTGCCACTTATAAGGGTGGCGGCAGGATCACAAATGATAAAACGGTTTTAACCAGCC
>JBDSXS010000174.1:0-5452 GCA_039926045.1 Ferruginibacter sp. | reverse complement strand
CTGTTGCCATTCAATTGCCTGAATTGAGAGGGTGTAAATCCTGTAACTTTTTTAAACTGGAATGACAAATGAGCCACGCTGCTGTAATTTAATTTCCATGCGATACCCGTCATGTTCAACTCGCCATACATCATTAACTCCTTAATGCGCTCGATCTTATTTAAGATAATATATTTTTCAATGGTTATCCCCTGGTCCTCAGAAAATATACCAGCCAGGTAGTTATAATTAAAACCAAGGCGCTCACTCAATATATAAGAATATTTAGTGCTTATCCTGTCATCGGTATAATGAATAAGCTCAATAATGATGCTTTTGATCTTTTCTACTAAAATGGTCCGCCTGTCAACCATTAACTCAAAACCATATTTGCTTAAGGAATTACTAAGCCTTTCTCTTTGGATCATAGTAAGGCTTCCGGTTACGTCAATTTCTCCCAATTCAATAGAATTATAACGAATTCCCAATTTGGTTAATTCTTCTTTTACAAACATTTTACATGGCGTGCTTATCATGTGCTTTACAAATATCTTCATGACCTAAGTTTTTATTGGTTCTTTTAATTTATTGAATTTGTTTCTTTAAGCTTAATATTTACAATATCATGCCAATTTTATGGTACAGGATATTTAAGCTTAATACAGGCTCTTGTAGCGGGATATCCCCTATTTATTAAATTATATTAAACTGAATAAAATATATTTTGTGGAGGCAATTCTACAGGTTGAGGAAATGTATAACACCTGTTATACGTGAGCATAGCAGGGAATTAATGTAGGTGTTTATAAACCTGGTCACCAATTGCGGGAGAGAATACCGGCCAGTGCCTTAGACAGATCTTCGAAGCGGTTGGGTTTTTGTAAAAAAAAGACCGCACCCATTTCAATAGTATCCACAACATCTTTTGTTTCGGATGTAGTAGAGTAGATAATAACCGGTATATGCTGAATTGCTTCGATCTTTTTTATTTCCGTAAGGAATTGCCTGCCATTCATAAGGGGCATATTCAGGTCGAGGAATATGAAATCAGGAAGAACAGGCATACCGGTTTTAAGTTTCTGCAATGCTTCCAGCCCGTTAAAGGCAGTTATACACTGGCAAGATTCATCTAAACCGTTTAAAGCTTCGATAAACAGCTCCTGGTCATCGGGATCGTCATCGACAATAAAATACAGGTAGCTTTTCTTCATAAGTTAGTTTTGGACCTTTTGACAGTTGGTTTTAAAAGCTAAGCAAACTCAAAATATAAAATTTTAAATAAAATTTATCCTTTTTTATTACGAATACTATTCAGGTAATGAGTTGTGTTATTAGACTACTGATTTTCAAAGATTCTGCTTTGCGGTTCTTTGCGTTTTTTCTTTGCAACCCTTGCGGTTTCTATTTTTACCACAAAGACCGCCAGGTGTTTCACAAAGTACGCTAAGAAACTCTGCTGTCTGAAACCATTTCACTGGCACAAGACATTATTCAACTAATATAAAATATAAGAATAAGCATTAATCAGACATTTCAAAAGATAAATGAAAAGCCGTACCCTTCTCAAGTTGGGATTTAACCTCGTATGAGGCGTTGTGAGATTGCAGGATATTTAAAGTGGAAGCTAAGCCAAGGCCCATTCCATTTTGTTTTGACGTATAATAAGGTTCAAATACCTGTGACAGATTTTCTTCGCTGATACCGCAGCCATTATCTTCTATCGAAACAACGTATTGCGAATCTTGCTTTTTAACTGATACTGTCAATTTTCCTTCATGTACAGGCATTGCCTCAACGGCATTGATAATGATGTTAAGGAAAGCAATTTTTAATTTTTCATTATCGGCCATGATCCATGCCGGCTCGTTATGATAATCGCGGTGTAATTGTATATGCCGCAGCTTGATCCTGTCGATAGCAGCTTCAAGCGTTTCCTCCAGTATATCCTGTAATGACCTTTTTTCTACAGATACCGGGTCACGCCTTGATGAATTAAGCAGTTCGGTAACGAGGTCGCCGATCCGTTTACTGTTCCTGTTGATTATTTCCAGGCATACTTTGGATTCTGATCCATCAACCAGTTCATTCAACTGCTCTGCAGACAGCATGATATTGTTCAGGGGATTTCTCACTTCATGGGCCATCATCCTTACCAGGCGACTTGTCACGTTTAATTTTTCTAAAAGTATATTAACCTTTTCTGCTTTTTTTAAAGAAGTGATATCATGTATTATTCCCTGTATATAAATAGCGCCGGTGTTATCTCTTTCTTTGGCGAGCGTAACCAAACAATATTTCTTTTCCCCTTTTTTTGTAATTATGTTCATTTCTTTATCAGATACATCACCCGATTCCGACAATTGTTGCCGTATAGCGGCAGCATCTTTTTTGGCAAGCAGTTCTTCAAGGCTTTTTGAAAGTAACTCCTCTCTTTCATATTCCAGTAATGCAAAGGAGGCATTATTTACTTCAGTGAAAAAAAGGTTTTCATCAGCAACAAATACCGTGTCTTTTGATCGTTCGAAAATGTGACGGAATTTTGCTTCCTTTTCCCTGAGGGATTTCATCGAAGAGGCTCTTTCCAAAGAATACCTGATGCATCTTTCCAGTTTTTCAACACTTAATTCTCCTTTTACAAGGTAATCCACAGCGCCCGATTCCATCGCCATCAGGTCAAGTTTATGGTTACCATTACCGGTGAGTAAAATAAAAGGTTCTTCACAGTTTTTTGCAATAGATTCCTGTATCAGATCTAAACCTGTTTTTGCACCTAAGCGATAGTCTATAAAATAGAGGTCATGTTTACCTTCACATATTTTATCTTCTGCGTCACTATATTTATAGCATGGGTCAATAATAAATTGCTGCCCTTCAATTTGGTCAATATACTGCCGGGTGATCATAAAATCATCTTCATCATCATCTACGATCAATATTTTTATAGTAGCTTGTTTTATAACCGACATAGCATTATTTGTTTTCTGATTAGTTTCAATTATTGTACCGGAAGCGAAATAATAAAAGTACTTCCATTATTTTCTTTGCTCAGGGCCGATATAAAGCCATGGTGATGTTCTACGATCTGCTTGCACAAAGCCAGGCCAATGCCTGTTCCTTCGTATTCGTTATTGCCATGCAGCCTGATAAACATATCAAATATCTGGTCTGCATATTTTTGATCGAATCCAATTCCATTGTCTTCAACAAAAATTCTGCAATATTTGCCTTTAGCTGGTTTTGACAAACCATTGGCGGCTGCGGGCATCGTCTCCTGTTGCGCATAAATATTGATCACAGGGTCAATATCTTTCTTCCTGTATTTTATGGCATTGCCTATCAAATTGGAAAAGAGAGGTCCCATAAGCCCGGCGTTCACCTCCAGGGAAGGAAGTTCTTTGACCTTGACCTCGGCTTTTTCCTCCTGTACGGTAGATTCCATCTCTGTTAATACATCTTTGACCAAAACATTGAGGTCTGTTTTCACGAAAACTGCTTTATCACTGGACACTTTTGAAAATGCAAGTATATCTTTTATTAATGCCTGCATGCGTTCAGCAGATTTTTGAATACGGCTGACATAGCGTGTGGCATCCTCATCGAATATGTCTTTATATTTTGAAAATAATAGGTCGGTGAAAGTACGGATCTTGCGCAACGGTTCCTGCAGGTCATGCGATGACATAAATGCAAAACGATCCAGGTTCTTATTGGCGGATTCCAGGTGATCAATATTTTCCAGCAACTGCCTGTTCAGGTCTTTGGCCTTCAGCTCAGATATCTTCCGTTCCTTTATCTCATTCTCGAGGCTCTTGTTAATGGCTATTAATTTCTGTTCATGGGCGATCAACTGGTGATTTTTTGTGTACAGTTCAATAAACACAGAAACCTTGGCACGAAGCAATTCAGGATTGATCGGTTTATAAATATAATCAACAGCACCCATGCGATAGCCTTTAAAAATATTCTCTTCGCCATACGTATTGGCTGTAATGAAAACGATCGGTATATGTCTTAATTTATCCCGTTCATAGATCAGGGCCGCGGTTTCAAATCCATTCAGGTTGGGCATTTTTACATCCATCAATATTATGGCAAAATCAAATTCAGTCAATAATATTTTCAATGCCTGTCTTCCCGAACTTGCTTTTATCAGTTCGTATCCATCCTGTTCAAGGATCGTTTCCATAGAAAGCAGATTGTCTTCCCTGTCATCTACCAATAGGATCTTTTTTTTCATTTCATTTATTTATAGAACCAAATACGCATCAAAGAAAGTAGTTGGTCAATTTTAAGAGGTTTGGTTATGTAATCAGAAGCACCCGCTTCAATGCATTTCTGCCGGTCTCCCTTCATGGCCTTGGCAGTAACTGCAATAATGGGCAAGGTACTGTTCTTATGTTCCCGCCTTATTTTCTGGATCGTTTCATATCCATCCATTTCAGGCATCATGATATCCATCAATACCATCTCCACTTTCAGCTCTTCATTATTGATCATTTCTATGGCTTCCTTACCACTTTCTGCTGTAATGGCATTGATATTGAACCGCTCAAAAACAGTAGTGAGTGCAAAAAGATTTCTTACGTCATCATCCACTACCAGTATGTTCTTACCGGTCAGGATATCGTTCTTGATCCGTATGCCTTCAATTACACGTTGTTTTTCAGGAGGCAGCTCTTTATGCTGCAGGTGAAGGTGTACAATGGTTTCTTCCAGTAAATTTTCGAGGGAATTAACACCTTTCAGCAAAACAGTATTTGATGTACGGTTAATATGGCTCAATTCATTTTTACTGAAATCCTTTGCTGAATAAACGATCACCGGCGTCAGCTTTTTCTTTGTCTCTTCTACTTTGGTAAGCAACTCAGCACCTGAAATATCAGGTAGGGTATAATCAAGAATAACACAATCAAATTCATTATTGTTCAATTGCTGGATAGCTTTTTTACCTGTTGAAGCTATGCTGATATCAACATTGTCGAACTTGATCATTTTTGTGATCTGTGAAGAATCAATTTCATTATCTTCTACTACCAGTATTTTCTTTGTGCCTTTTTTGCTGATAGAAATAATGTCCTCAAACAGTTCATTTAACAAAGTATTGTCCAAAGGCTTTAATAAAAAATTCCTGGCGCCACGCTTCAAAGCCAGGCTCCTGTTCTCTTCTCCCGAAACAAGGTAGATGGGAATGTGACGGTAATTCAGGTCATTCTTAAGCATGTCAAGCACTTTCCAGCCACTGGTATCGGGCAACTTAACATCCAGTGTTATCGCATCGGGTGTAAATCGGTTGATAAAATCAAACACTTCAATATAACTGATCGCCACGATGGCTTTCATGTTATTCTGGTGTGCTTTTTCTATCATGATCTTACCAAACCGCAGATCATCCTCAACGATCAGCAGTACATTATCGGATGGCAGAATATTGGTTCTGTCATCGCCGGTATCATTGATCATTTCGTTAACAATG
>JBDSXS010000173.1:0-4916 GCA_039926045.1 Ferruginibacter sp. | reverse complement strand
ATTTTCATGAAAGTTTTATCAGGCATAGATGCCTAACGAAGCTCTTTCCATAAAAATTATTTAGAGGCCTGTTAAAAAAAAAACAAAAGAGATTCTATTAACCAAACCTGGAGTAAAAAACCTCATTTAATTCCATAGATACCAACCGGTTTTCATGCTGCAAAATTTTTTTCAGTGTTGAATGAAGGCGTGCATACCGGTTCATCAACAAAAAAGTTATTGAGTTTATTTAACCTTTTGGAAACCCCTGCTTTTTTCCTCCTCGCTACTGAAAATTTTTCACCATTTTGCAGGAGCAAGAGCCCTATTTTGCTGCCACTATAACTTTTTATGTAGTGCATGTTTACAAAATGAGTGCGATGTATCCTTACAAATGAAAAAAGGTCGGTTTGTTCCTGGAACCAGTGCAGCACTTTAGCCACCACCAAAGTTGTTCCGTCTTTAAAAAAAAGTTTGCTGTAATTACTTATAGACTGTATCCGGATGATCTGCTGGACCGGTATTACCATTATTCCTTTACAGGTAGGTAATTCGATAATGGAGGCATTTACTTTATCGGTATAAACGGGGTAAGTAACATTCGATGTTTTCATTTGTTTTGTTTAAGGATTATACAATTAATGCTTCAGTAATTTTCAAACAGTCTTTTGTGCAATTATTTTTTTATTTTTTGAGCCAATTTATCATTACTGTTTCAGCTGGTTTTCATCCACTATAATTTTTTTATTCTTCGTAAGTAATTAAAATTTTGATTGGTCTTGAAAGAAGGTAAACAGAATCACCTGTTACATTCCCGACAGTAATTGTGCCTAAGTTTGGAGAAACATACCAATAAAAATGAACCCCAGAACCACCTACGTTAGGTCCATACAATGCCCCATAAGAAGTTAAAACCGTTACCGAAACAGAAAGAATTTTTGAAGGGTCCACTCCGAGCGCAAGGCTTATGCTACTTCCTTGAGTTGCAGCTGTTGTTCCTGTCAGCTTCTTAACTTTTATAGAAGGCGCATCATTTCCCAGTTTAGTATAGCCGTTTACTTCAAGTTTAGCTGTAGGTGCTGTTGTTCCGATACCTACGTTCCCATTTCCTTGTATTCTCATTGTTTCGGTAAAAGAGCTGCTGCTGCCATAACCAAAAGCGATGTCTGACAATGCCTCACTCGTATGGATCTGCATCAAATATCCCTGTACGCCAAATCCATAATGAGCCCCGGAATTTCCATACAATGAAATTTTATCACCAGTAACCTGGGCAAAGCTTAAAGGAAACCCGGGAGTACTGTTGCCAATACCCACATTACCACCAATAATCACGTTGCCGCCATTCGGATTCAGATGAATATCTCTTGCCTGATAATATCCTAAAAACATATTTTTACCCGGCGCCGGGTCTAAGTGCAGGTTGCCATCAGTGGTTAATACCTGGGCTGTTGATGCAAGCGCCTGGTTAGGTCCTGCGCCTACATACAGTTTTCCATTAGATGAATTGGGACCAAATAATGAAAGTGATGCATCGCCAGCCGAAACATGCAACTTCGCCGCGGGTGCTGTTGTTCCAATACCTACATTACCATTTCCTTTGATCCGCATTCTTTCAGTAAAAGATTCGCTGCTCCCATACCCCAAAGCAATATCAGCTACAGCTCCATCGGAATGAATTTGCAGGAGGTTGGACTGAATACCAATCCCATAATTGTTATTCACATTACCAAACAGTGAAATTTTTTCGCCTAAGATGTTATTAAAAGTAAGGGGAGAATAGGGAGTAGGCATCCCAATCCCCAAATTTCCATTGGCAGCCAGGGCTAAATAACCGCCGGCATTTGCATTATTATCAACATCATATCCAAGTAACAAAGCAACACTGGTCCAATCAGTACCTGGATAGTTGCGGTATGCCCTTATACCCAATGATGAACTATTAGAACTTAAAAAACCAATATTTGCCAATGTGAGTTCATCACCCTGGTAGCTACCTAAATTACCGGCATTGGTTGTAAATGTATTTCCCAATGCTGTTCCAGTCAATGCTGTTCCATTTGCCGAAATAGAAAGTTTTGCATTGGGCGTTGAAAGTCCAATACCCAGGTTACCTGCATTATTAAGTATCATTTGTGTAATGTTGCCGCCAGTTCTGAATTGAAAGCCATTAAGAGTGTTTACATTATTGTACACGATTGCGCCGCTGGCTGCATTGTCTGCTTTTCCAAACAAAACGCCCGTTTCGCTTGTATTTGGACTCAATAGATTAATATATGTATTGCTGTTGCTCTCAACCACCAATGGAGAAAACGGGGTTAGATTTCCGGAAGCCCCGGTAGAAATATGAAGTGGCGCCAAAGGAACAGTAATACCGATACCCACACGCTGCGCCATTAAAGTATGAGAAAAAATTATTGCCAAAAAAAAGAAACCTTTTTTTTTCATGCTGATAGTTTTACCAAACCTATCCTAAAAAGCAAAGCCGGGCAATAACACTTTTGTTTTATAGGCTGGAGACGGGTAATCAGTTTTTACCATAAATTTTGATAACAGCTTCGGTGCGGTTACAAACATGGAGCTTTAAATAGGTCTTATGAATATGCTGTTTAACGGTATTGAGACTGATCTGCAGTTTTTCAGAAATTTCTTTATATAAAAAACCTTTGGACAAGAGTTCTAATACTTCTTTTTGTTTCGGTGTCAGCAAATTGCTGTCGGCATTTAACTGGTCTTTTTGTTGGAATGACCTGATCACTTTACGGGCTATCTGTGTACTCATCGGGCTGCCGCCTTCGTATAGTTCCAGCAATGCTTCCATGATCTTATCCTTTGGCGTTTTTTTAAGGAGGTAACCACTGGCGCCGGCTTCCAAAGCTTCAAACACTTTATCATCATCTTCAAAAATGGTATACATGATGAATTGGGTATCGGGGCAATCGTTTTTTATACTGCGTATACAATCAATACCTGAAATGCCCGGCAGGTTTATGTCCATAATAACTATTTGCGGCTGTTCTTCAGGAATTTTATTTTTCGCTGCTTCTGCATTAGCGTATGCTGAAAGCATTAGAAAATTCCCCGACACCTTCACCAGGTTTTCGAGACTTTCCCGTATTTCGGTCAGATCTTCTACTATGCTTACCGTAATTGGCTTCATAAATTAAATATAGGTACCAAAATGCTATACTTTAATAACACTTTAGTTATACAGGAACTTTCAGGTTTATCCGAGTTCCCGGCAGGCTGCTTACCAGCAATTTTCCTTTTAATGCCTTTGCTCTTTGTTGCATGCTTAATAAACCGTTACCGCTGTGATGTGTAGTGAGTTCAAATCCTTTACCATCATCAGCAATAGTAAGAGATAGTTCATTATCTGCAGTCATCGTGATCACTACCTTTTGGGCATCTGCGTGTTTTACTATGTTATGGAGACTTTCTTTTAACACCAGCAAAAAGTTTCTGCGTAAATGCCCACCGATAATTTTTTGCGGAATATTTTCCTGGAGAAAAAATTCACAGGTCAACTTATGCTCATAACAGTACGCTACTGCGTACGACCTGAGGTAAAATAACAGGTCTTCGAGTGAATTATTCTTTTCGTTCATTGCCCAGATAATTTCGGACATATTTTCCACGAGTTCAATTGATGAAGTTTTTAACTTTTCGATCTCCGGTTGCAAGGCAATATCGTTTGTCTTTTCCGCAATGTTCTCTGCAATGAATTTGATCCTCGTAAGCCCTGCGCCCAGGTCGTCATGCATATCAGTAGCTATCCTTGTTCTTTCTTTTTCCAATTCCATTTTTAAGGATTGTTGGTGAAGCTTTTGCTTTTGACTGGAATTCCTTAGTAGCAGAATTCCTATACATAACAAGGCAATAATACCAACAAGGGAACTCCAGAGCAGTATCTTTCTTTTTTGGAGTTCATTGTTCTTTGCTTTTAATTTTTTCCCCACCTCAGCAAGTAACCAGGTATTCTGAACAAGGGCATGTTTAAGTGTATCGATCAATCCTTCATATTCCTTTTTAAAATTAAACGTGGTCAATACATTTTGCATGGTTACCATATCGCCTGCATCGGGGATCTGTTGCATGGTATTTTGGGGTATGATACACAAAGCATCCCATCCGCCAAAAAACTGTAATACCTGCGGGTTATCGACCCTGTGGCGCACCCTGTCTTTTATTAACCAAACAACTTTATCCACATCATTAGATTCCATCAGTATTGTCCCCTCCCGCGGCATATCAGGTATTTGAGAAAGCATTCCATCCGGGATCTTTTGAATGCTTCGATAGTTACTATAATTGCTTAACACATAAAGATCAGCTACCCGGAATTTGGCGCCACCAAAGATGACATACACATCCCCGGCCGATATTTCACGAAGTGTGGTCTGATCAGGAAAATCGAGGCTGGCTTCGTTTGTTTTTTTCTGAGAAAGAATGGAGACGATCTCTTTTTCGCTGGTGTTATCATTTTTTAAAGCGGGTAATACATTCCGGAGGGATTGGTTTTGCTGTTGCAGGTTATTGAATGTTGAAATGATGTTTCGATATAAACCTATGATCTTTTTCCGGTCTTCGTTTGTTTTAAAAAGTGCGGCGGCGGCTAAATAATTTTCTCCTGCTTTTGCATAATTGCCTGTAAACTGGTGCAGGTTACCCAGTTTCATATATGTAACCCCGAGGTCAATATATAGTTTATTTGAGCGGGCAACTGCTATGGCTTTATCATAATAGTCATAAGCTTTACCTAAGCTATCTCCGGCGATCATTAAGGCTGCATAGAAATTATAATAGCTTACGAGACCGGTTATATAATTTTTCTCCCTGCTCATTTTTTTCCCTTGTTCAAAATAGTAAGCAGCACTATCGGTATTGGTATAAATTTTTTTATAGCCCTCGTAAAAGATATTTTCAATGAATAAGGA
>JBDSXS010000172.1:0-20128 GCA_039926045.1 Ferruginibacter sp. | reverse complement strand
CGTTAGGTTTGCCTGCGGGGGTTACTGCAGCCTGGGCTTCAAATACCATTACAATAAGTGGTACACCTACTGTTTCAGGGGTGTTTAATTATACTATTCCCTTAACCGGTGGTTGTGGTGGTATTGCCGCAACAGGAACAATAACAGTTACGGCAAATAATACTATTACACTAACATCTGCCGCAGGTACAAATGCGCAAACAGTTTGTATCAATACGGCAATAACCAATATTACTTATTCAACAACTGGCGCAACCGGTGCAACATTCAGCGGTTTGCCTGCCGGGGTTACCGGTAACTGGGCCGCAAATGCGGTTACTATCAGTGGTGCGCCAACAACAACCGTTGGTTCGCCATTTAACTATACGGTAACTTTAACCGGTGGTTGTGGAACAACAACAGCAACAGGGTCAATTACCGTAACTGCAAACAATACCATTACCTTAACCTCGGCGCCCGGAACCAATTCGCAGACTGTTTGTACAACAACTCCAATAACGAATATTACGTACGCAACAACAGGCGCAACCGGTGCCACTTTTGCCGGTTTGCCGGCCGGTGTAACCGGAAGTTGGGCGTCTAATGTGGTAACGATAAGCGGTTCGCCTACGGCATCAGGCCTGTTTAACTACACAGTTACCTTAACCGGTGGCTGCGGAACAATAACAGCGACAGGAACAATAACAGTAAACACCATTAACACGATTACACTAACTTCAGCAGCAGGAACTACTGCGCAAACAATTTGCTTTGGTTCTGCAATTACTAATATTACGTATTCAACAACAACAGCAACTGGCGCAACTTTCTCTGGATTACCAGCTGGTGTTACGGGCAATTGGGCAGCCGGTGTGATAATAATTTCCGGCACACCAACGGCATCGGGTACGTTTACTTACACTATTACATTAACGGGAGGTTGCGGAACAGTAACTGCAACAGGAACTATTACAGTTAACCCAATCCCTGATGTTAACCAACCTGCCAACCAGGTAGTATGTAATAATACAGCAACAGCTGCGGTTAATTTTACAGGTTCTGTTCCCGGTACAGTATTCAACTGGACAAATAATACATCGTCAATTGGCCTTGCGGCCAGCGGTAGTGGTAATATTGCAAGCTTTACTGCAACAAATGCAACCAATGCTCCGGTAGTGGCTACCATAACGGTAACGCCTTCTACGCCGGCGAAAATACTGCTGATATATGCCGATGGAGGTATAGTGCCTAATACTTTAAGAACCCAATTATTGGCACAACCAGGTATAACTACGGTTGACCTGTTTAACGGGGGAAGCGGAACTCCTACACTTGCACAATTACTAACATACGCTTTGGTAGTGCCATTTAGTAATACCGGATGGTCTAATGCAACGGCAATGGGGGATGCGCTGGCAGACTATCTGGATGCAAACGGTATTGTGGTTGCCAATACTTTTTCTTTCAATAATGGAAATAACAACCTAATCACCGGACGTTGGTTGTCCGGTAATTATTCACCATTCAATCCTTCAAATAGCTTTAATTTTTCTAATGGTACCCTTGGTACATTTATCGCCGGCCATTATTTAATGCAGGGAGTCACAACGCTAAATGCATTCTACCGCCAAACAGTAACATTATCAGCAGGAACTACTCTGGTAGCATCATGGAATGATGCCACACCATTGCTTGCAGTTAAAGGGAAGGCTGTTGGATTTACCTGTTATTTAGGTGATAATCCCACAAATTTCTCCGGTGATTTTGCGAAAGTGATTAAAAACGCATTGACTGTAAGCACTACCGTTTGTACCGGTACTCCAAAATCCTTCACCATAACAGTTAATCCAACACCTGTGGGTTCTGCTTCAGCGCAAACGATCTGCAGCGGCGGCACTACCAGTGTTACCTTAAGTGCTAATACGCCTGCGGGAGGCACCACCTATTCTTATACGGCAGCAATTCAAACCACCCCAACGGGCGGCACGATCACCGGCCAGGCAAGCGGCACGGCCAACCCGATAGCACAAACGTTGATAAATACCGGAACTACATTTGGTGTTATACGTTACACCGTAACACCAACTTATACTAATGGTGGCACAAGTTGCGCCGGCTCTTCATTTACGGTTGATGTAACGGTTAACCCAACACCTGTGGGATCGGCTTCACCGCAAACGATCTGCAGTGGAGGTACCAGCAGTGTAACTTTAAATTCAACTACACCTGCGGGAGGAACAACCTATTCTTATACAGCAGCTATTCAAACAACTCCAACCGGTGGAACAATAACCGGCCAGGGAAGCGGTACAGCCAATCCTATAGCTCAGACATTGACCAATACGGGAACTACGTTTGGTGTGATACGTTATACTGTAACACCGAGCTATACTAATGGCGGTGTAACCTGTGCAGGAGCTACATTCACGGTTGATGTAACCGTCAACCCAAGACCTGTAGGCTCTGCTTCACCGCAAACGATTTGCAACGGTGGCACCACCAGCGTAACCTTAAGTGCAAATACACCTGCAGGCGGAACAACCTATTCTTATACTGCGGCAATTCAAACAATCCCAACTGGTGGTACGATCACTGGACAGGGAAGCGGCACGGCAAACCCAATAGCACAGACCTTGACCAATACAGGAACTTCGCCTGGTGTGATACGTTACACCGTAACGCCTAGTTATACCAATAACGGGGTAACCTGTTCTGGAACTCCATTTACGATTGATGTAACGGTAAACCCAACTGCTACCGTAAATCCTATAGCCAACCGTATATTATGTAATGGTGCAACCTCAGCTGCAATCAACTTCGCCAGTCCAACAACCGGAGGCTCTATTGTTTACAACTGGACTAATAATCAGCCGAGCATTGGTTTAGCGGCCAGTGGAACAGGTAATATACCAAGCTTTATTGCAGTTAACTTAACCAATGCACCGGTAGTAGCTACCATAACAGTAACACCAACCTATACCAATGGTGTAAGCTGCGTAGGTACACCGATCACATTTACCATAACAGTTAATCCTCCACCGATCATAGATCCTGTTCCAAACCAGGTGGTATGTAATAACGGAACAACAGCACCAGTCAACTTTACCACACCAACAACAGGTGGTACAGCAGTATTTAACTGGACGAACAATAATACCTCTATCGGCTTAGCAGCCAGTGGTACAGGCAATATTGCCAGCTTTACCGGCACAAACCCGGGTACATCACCAAACGTGGCCACGGTAACGGTTATCATGACCTATACCAGCGGTGGCCTGAGTTGTGTAAGCCTTCCGGTAACCTTTACGATCACGGTCAATCCAACACCGGTAGTAAACCCTGTAGCAAACCAGGTAGTATGTAGCGGATCACCAACGGCGCCAGTAAACTTTACCAGCCCGACAACAGGAGGAACCATAGTTTACAACTGGACAAGTACAGGTGCCTTTATCGGCCTTGCCCCTAATGGTACAGGCAATATACCAAGCTTTATAGCAACTAACCCCGGCACAGTACCGGCGATAGCAACGATCATCGTGATACCTACCTATAGCAATGGAGGTGTAAATTGTACAGGCCCGGCGATCAGCTTTACAATAACGGTCAACCCAACGCCAACAGTGAATCAACCCGTTAACCAGGTATTGTGTAATGGATCTGCAACAGCGGCTGTAAACTTTACAGGAGCAGTAGCGGGAACGGTTTATAGCTGGACCAATACCAATACGACTATCGGCCTTGCAGCCAGCGGTACCGGTAATATAGCCAGCTTTACTGCCACCAATGCCACCAATACCGTACAAACAGCAACGATAACGGTAACACCAACGTATACCAATGGTGGCGTAAGTTGTAGTGGCAATCCGGTAAACTTTACAATAACGGTAAATCCAACACCAACCGTAACCCAGCCGGTCAATCAAACGGTATGTGCCGGCAGCACGGTAACGGTAAACTTTACGGGTACTGCAGCAGGCACGGTGTTTACCTGGACCAACAGTAATGCAGCCATTGGACTTGCCGGCAATGGTATTGGTAACCTTAACTTTACAGCAACCAATGCCACGGGTGCACCAATTACGGGTACCATCACGGTAACCCCAACATTTACCAATGGAGGAATAACCTGTAGCGGTACACCGGTAACCTTTACGATAACGGTTAACCCAACCCCAACAGTGAACCAGGTAGCTAACCAGGTATTGTGTAACGGAACGTCAACAGCAGCCATAACATTTAGTGGCAGTGTCGCCGGAACGGTTTATAACTGGACGAACAGTGCTCCATCCATTGGCCTTGCAGCAGCCGGCACGGGTAATATAGCCAGCTTTACAGCTACCAATGTAACCAATGCCCCTGTAGTTGCCACGATAACTGTAACACCAGTCTTTACATCAGGCAGTGTAACCTGTACAGGCCCAACGATGAGCTTTACAATAACCGTTAATCCAACACCATCTGTTAATCCAATAACGAACCAGGTAGTATGTAACGGTGCAACAATAGCAACCATAACAATGACCGGTCCTGTTGCAGGAACCGTGTATAGCTGGACAAATAGTAATACCAACATTGGCCTTGTAGGAGCAGGCACTAATACGATACCTGCCTTTACTGCCATCAATACTACCAATGCACCAATAACAGCCACGATAACGATAACACCAACCTATACCAATGGTGGTGTTAGCTGTTCAGGTGCAACCATAAGCTTTACAATAACTGTGAACCCAACACCTTCAGTAAATGCGGTATCTAACCAATTATTGTGTAACGGATCTCCTACCGTTGCTATCAACTTTACCGGTGCAGTAGCCGGAACTACTTACAGCTGGACGAATAATAATACCACAATTGGTCTTGCTGCATCAGGTACAGGTAATATAGCATCGTTCATTGCAACCAATACAACTAATACGGTACAAACGGCTACCATTACGGTAACCCCATCAGCCCTAAGTTGTCCTGGAGCATCAAGAACCTTTACAATAACGGTAAACCCAACACCAACCGTTAACCAACCTGCCAACCAAACTGTATGTCATGGTAGCTTAACATTACCTGTTGTATTTACCGGAGCAGTTGCCGGTACTGTGTATAACTGGACCAACAATAGTCCGCAGATAGGTTTGAATTTGAACGGTACTGGTAATATACCTGCCTTTATAGCCAATAATGCAACACCATTCCCTGTTGTTGCAACCATTACAGTTACACCAACATTTAATAATGGCGGCGTAATTTGTACGGGTACTTCGGTAAGCTTTACCATTACTGTTAATCCTCAACCTAACATCGTCTTTAATATGCCTCCAAGGGCATGCTTAACAGATACGTTAATAACTTTAAAGGCATTCCCTGCAGGAGGTACCTGGTCGGGCAATGGTGTTAGTGGTACTACATTCTCTGCATCTGCAGCAGGACTGGGTGTACACGTACTTACGTATACATATACAAATTCCAATGGTTGTACAGCAGTGGCTTATTTTAGTATTACTGTTAATGATTGTGTAGAGCGTCATAATGCATTTGCTACTGCGATACGTATTTATCCTAATCCGAGCAGTGGATTATTTAATATCCGTTTCCTTAGTGATATTTACAAGGATTTTAATGTACGTGTGATTACAGCCAATGGACAGGAGTTAAGGAGTTACCATTTTACCAACCTGGTTTATGGTAGTGTGATCCCGATGGATCTGAGGGTATTGCCAAGTGGTACATACTGGCTGCAGGTTTACAATGCATCAGAAAGAGCTCACTTCCCGTTTGTGATCACGAGGTAAAGAACAATGCTGAATTTTATAAATTTAAAATCCTTTGCAATTGCAGAGGATTTTTTTTATTATACATCATTAACTTAATAGAAGGGCATTAAAAAACCCAACAAATATTTTTTGTTGGGTTTTGAAAGAACCTTGTGACCGCGTTAGGATTCAAACCTAAAACCTTCTGATCCGTAGTCAGATGCTCTATTCAGTTGAGCTACGCAGCCATATGTATTTTCAATCGCGTTGAAATTCAAACCTAAAAACCTTCTCGACTTGTGTCGGGACGGTCTATTCAGTTGAGCTAAACAACAGTATCTTATTTCCTGACCGCGTTAGGATTTGAACCTAAAACCTTCCCGACCTTGTGTCGGGATGCTCTATTCAGTTGAGCTAAGCAGCCATATTTATTTTCAATTGCATGTAGATTCTATTCTCCACCTTTCCGACCTTGTGGCGAGATCTTTTCTACATCTTTTCCCGACTACGTTAGAATCAAACCTAAAAACCTTCCCGACCTTGTGTCGGGATGCTCTATTCAGTTGAGCTACGCAGCCATTATTTTTTCGGAGGGCAAAGATAGGAATTTATTGCTTCCGGTCAAATTACAATCCACTTAAAAATTCTGTATGGATCAGGTCTACCACTTTTGACAGGTTTTTGGTTTCTTCAAACACTTTTAGCTGCCTGTCGGCGCCGGTGCCCTGTTCAAGCATTTTATGTACATGACTGATGGCATGGCGGCTGCCCAGGTCGGGCACCACATCATCAATAAAATCTAATAATTCATATATCAAAACCCTTGTATTTACTTCCATTTCTTTTCCAAAATCGATCATGCTGCCATCAATTCCATACCGGCCGGCACGCCATTTATTCTCATTGAGCAATGCCCTTGAGTACATCATAAAATTCAGGTTCTGGCTGCGTAGCTTGTATATCTTGGCACAAATGGCCTGGAACAAGGCTGCAATGGTGATCGTTTCCTGCACTGTCATCGGTACATCACATATCCTGAATTCAACCGTATTGAAAAAAGGATGTACCCTCAGATCCCACCATATTTTTTTTGCATTATCAATACAGTTGGTCTTCACCAGCAGCTTGATATAATTATCGTAGGTCTCAATGCTGTCAAAATAATCGGGGATGCCGGTACGGGGGAATTTATCAAATACTTTTGTGCGGAATGATTTATACCCCGTTGTGCGGCCCTCCCAAAAAGGAGAGTTGGTGCTCAATGCAAAAATGTGCGGCAAAAAATACCGGGCCGAATTGGCAATATGAATAGCCATTTCACGGTTGTCCATACCCACATGTACGTGCAACCCAAAAATAAGGTTGCTGCGGGCAGCCTCCTGCAATTCATTTACAATTTCATTATAGCGTACATGTTCAGTGATCAACTGTCTTTCCCAATGGCTGAAAGGGTGTGTGCCGGAGGCTCCAACCCAAAGTCCCAGTTCATCCGCAATACCGCTGATGGTCTTGCGTAATGTACCTACATCGATCAGGGCTTCATCAATGTCCTGGCAAATATCAGTGCCAACTTCCACCACGGCCTGGTGCATCTCGGCCTTTACTTTGTCTTTGATGACTTTTTGGCCTTCTTGCACGATCTTCTGATCATGGCTTTTTAGTTCCCTCGTTTCGGGATCTATTACCATGTACTCTTCTTCAATGCCAAGGGTAAAATGTTTGTAAGATATGTTTGCCATTCGTATGAATTAAGGTGATGAAATGATATTAGATATTGGATACTGGAAACACTCTGAAACTTGAAAATATATTCGATTCATTGAACCCTATCCAGTATCAAGTATCCAGTATCCAGTATTTCGCTATCATTTATAAAGTTTCTTCTTCGCCGCACTCTTCTTGATATATTCTCCCCAGGTTAAATTATCCACATTGTCTTTGTGTTCCATTGCTTTTTCAATGGCATAGGTAGCAGCCGTTTCAACAACCCAGTCAAAATTTTCCTGGCCCACGCTGCTTACTTCTGCATCGGGTGCAGGGTTACAGAAATCAATAGCATAAGGCACTCCGTCCCTCAGTGCCAATTCCACCGTGTTAAAATCATAACCCAGGTAATGGCAGATACGCAATACAATATCTTCCATTAATTTATATCTTTCTGCATCGGGTTTAAAATCGGCAACATAACGCAGGTGGTGTGGGTTGCGTGGTTCGTAAGGCATAATGCGAACATATTTCCCGCCAATGCAATAGCACCTGTAATATTCATCAAACTTGATCTCTTCCTGCAGCATCATCACCAACTGTTCCGTTTCAGCATGTTTTTCAAAGAACTCTTCCATGCTGTTCAACTGGTAAACACTTTTCCAGCCGCCGCCTGAAAATGGTTTCATATATGCAGGGAAACCGATATAATTAAAAATGCCTTCCCAATCCATGGGGTAAGCCAGGTTGGAAAAAGATTCTTCACTGGTATCAGGTGGCAGGTCCCTTGATGGAAGGATAACTGTTTTTGGAACCGGCACGTCTATTTTTGTAGCAAGGCAGTTATTAAAGAATTTCTCATCTGCACTCCACCAAAATGGATTATTAATTACTGTAGTACCACACAAAGCAGCATTTTTTAAAAACGCCCTGTAAAAAGGAACATCCTGGGATATACGGTCAAAAATAACAGCGTAACCGGAAGGCTCTCCCTGCATTACTTTATCAATGCGTACGGCTTCAGCCATTACCCCATCAATTTTTTTACTGTTCACCCTTTCAATAAATGCCTCGGGAAAGCTTCTTTCTTTCCCAAATAATACGCCTATTTTCTTCATTGTAGTTATTTTTAATTGTCCTGTTTGATATGTAACCTGTTCAAATATATTTTTTCGTGACCAATAAAACAAATTATGTTTTGAAAAGACCGGCAGTAATTAATCAGCGCAGGATTAATATTTTCAAATGATGGGATCGGGGCAAAATTAACTGCTATTTTCGTATTTTTGCCCATATGTCAGCAGTTAAGGCCGCCAATATCTTAGTGGAGAATCACATTATTTCTTCGGTATTTTTAAATCGTGAAGTTAAAGTTTATTTTTATTTTCCTCCCAAAACAACCACATCCTCAAACCTGAGCCTTTTATTAATTAATGACGGACAGGACCTGGTGACCATGAACTTTGAAGAAATTTTAGGCGAGTTGTACGACGCAGGATCCATCAGCGATCTTTTTTGTGTAGGGATACACTGTTCAAAGGATAGAAAGAACGAATACGGCACAGCAAAATACCTGGATTATAAAGGCCGTGGTGCACGGGCTGCATTGTACAACCGTTTTATCCTGGAAGAGTTAATACCTTATATCCGGAGCACTTTATTTATCTATTCATTTAAGGAGAAATGCTTTGCCGGTTTTTCGTTGGGCGGATTGTGTGCACTGGATATGGTTTGGAACCATCCGCTTGAATTCAGCAAGGTAGGTGTTTTCAGTGGTTCTTTATGGTGGCGTGATAAGGACCAGGATGATGCCGATTTTGATGAAAAAACCGACCGCATTATGCACAGGCAAGTACAGGAAGGCAATCATTTTTATCCCTGGCTTAAATTCTTTTTTGAAGTGGGTACTTTAGATGAAGTTGCCGACAGGAATAATAACGGTGTTATTGATTCGATCGATGATACGGTTAGCTTTATTGATATCCTCGTTGATAAAGGTTATAACAGGAATGAGACCATTAAATTTTTTGAGTTGAAGGATGGCCGTCATGATGTTCCAACCTGGGCAAAAGCCTTCCCCGAATTTTTAAAATGGGGTTGGGGAGTTAGGAGTTAGGAGTTAGGAGTTAGGAGTTAGGAGTTAGGAATAATCAGGTTAATAAAGTTAAATAAAAGAGCCGCTTTAACAAGCGGCTCTTTCTATTATTTTGATCTATTGATTTTTTTTAGAAGCTATACCTGATAGTCAACTGTCCGTTCCAGCGGCTGCTGTTAAAAGCAGATATACCATCACTGATAGAACCAACTTTATTATCAGTTGGTTTATTAAACCTGTAATTAGGTGTAGTGCCGGTAAAGTTAGAAACGTTCAGTACAACAGCCTGGTCAAAGCTGAAGAAGTATTGACGGCCTGCATTCTTATCGATCAAATTGGTCAGGTTGAAGATATCAAAACGTACAGATAAAGTATGACGAATTTTACCGGTATTAAGAGAAAAAGCCTGTTCAATAGTTGCATCAAGAATATGTGTGAAAGGAGACCTTGCACCATTACGCTCTGCAAATTTGCCGCGGTTCTTGCTGAGGTATTTATCAGACAGGATGAATTCTTCAAACTGGTCTTTTTGTTGTGTTGGAGTAAGTGTACCATTGGTAACAAAAGACATCTGATCCATCTCAGCCCTGCTTGCAGGGATATACATGAGGTCATTCAGGGTTCCGCCATCACCAATAAATGCTGCGCCATTCATAACGTAGCTGTAAGGACTGCCTGACTGGCCGTTATAAGCAAATGATACTGTTGTTGCCATTTTACCTTTTAAATAAGTAAATTTCTTGGAAGCCAGTGCAAAGATCCTGTGGCCCATATCAAAGTCAGAAGTACTTAATGGCAGTTGGTTCCTGCTGGTTACAGCTTCCATATTTAACCAGTTAGAAGTATTAATAGAACTGGTAGCTTCATTGTGTACCATAGAGTTACCATAACCGTATGAGGCATTGAATGAGAATCCTTTTTTCATCTGCTTATCAACTGCAAATGTGAAATTATAAGCAAACCCTTTTGGACCGGAAGTATTCTTAATAAGAATAACGTTGGCATAAGGATTTCTGATCGCCGCAGTAGTTCCGTAGGTGCGATAGATAAACCTGGTAGGGTTACCGGTTGTAGAATGTACAAGCCTTGCATCCGGACCGGATGTTTTTACTGTTGGTGGAGCTATATTCACGTTCATCCAGTCAGCTTCATATATGTTTTTAGTATACAAGATGTCGAAGCTGAGACCCCATCCGTTATTTAATTTTTTATCCGCACCCAATGCAAATTTCGCTACAGCAGGCAGGTGAAAATTTTTCGCAATAATGTTCATATCTCCCTGTGGCCTGATCAGCAAAGGAGACAAACCAAAGTCTGCCTGGGTATATTGGTTACCTACATCCGGGCGGAATAATACCGGTTGGCCACCTAATTGTAAACCATATTGGGTACCGGCCGCTGTTAGCTGGGCTGTTGTACGGGCCGTATCCAAGGCGCCAATCGTTATACCGTTGTTTTGATATACGCCACCAGGCCATACCAATGGAGTTCTGCCACCAAATACACCAATACCACCTCGTATTGTAACGTTCTCCTCATCAATTACATATTTAAATCCTAAGCGTGGAGAGATCTGCCATTTTGGTACGAACCTATCACCGGACACTGCTCCTTTCAGATCATAGGTCAATGCAATTACCGGCCTTGCCGTATCATTAAAGAACTTGTCGGTAGGTACATCAGTCTGGAACTTGGTCCTGTCGGCTCTTATACCAAGTGTTAAAGTAAATTTATCGGTTACTTTAATATCGTCATTAACGAAGAAACCTAAACGGATAGATTTAAAATTAGCTGCTGCACCGGTAGCATCATCACCATTCTTGTTATTGGCATCTGTCAATGAATACCCCCTGCGGATACGTGATGGGCCGCGGTCTTGCATGAAAGCGGTCAATGGGTTGATGAGTGTAGAACCGGTACCCAAAGCACTATAGATATACGCACCATAGGCCCTGTTCATGAAAAGATTATATGATTTGTTGAAATCTATATCTGCTCCAACTGTGATGGCATTCTTGCCATAGTAAAACTTAAAGGCATCATAAAAGTTAAGGATCCTTTGCTTCAACAAATTAGCTGAAGAAGCTGTTTCTGTACCGAAAAAGATATTCGGACCACCATCATAAGAAGAGATCTGTACATTGGGGAAAGGACTGCCAGTAGGGCCCCTGTCATCCACCACATCTGTTAATGAAGCCCTGAACTTATTATTTACTTTATTACTGAATTTAGTATTCAACTCCAGGTTACCTGAATGCGTGGTAGACGGGAAGAATTCGGCGCTATTAACAAAGTTGATATTTGATTGAGTGCTGCGGCCGGGATTTGTCCTCTCCGTATTGGTATAACGATAACTCAGGGTAAGTTTGTTCTTGCTGTTAATATTGAAATCAAAACGTGTATTGATATTAAGACGTTTAACATCATCCGGGTTATTCAGGTAATCTCCTGTTTCGTATCCGTATTTGGTCTTCAGGTAATTAACCAGCTTATTTACAGTATCAACGATGTTGAACCGGACAGTACCATTTGCATTTAATATATTAGCCGGGGTATATGGTTGTGGGCGGCTATCGTTTTGGATCTCTGCATTTAAAAAGAAAAAAGCCCTGTTTTTGATGATCGGTCCGCCAATTGTAAAACCATAGGTCTTGTTTTTAAAATTCGCCAATTTTTTACGGGCACTATCCGGTAATTTACCCGGAGTTCTACCTGCAAAATTTTGGTTCCTGAAAATATAATATGCTGAACCATGAAAGTTATTTGTACCCGATTTAGTAATGGCGTTGATGGCACCGCCTGTAAAGTTTCCTAAAGCTGCATCAAAAGGAGAAAGTTGCACTACGATCTGGTCCACCGCATCAATACTGATAGGAGGTGTTCCGGCACGTCCGCCATTTGTTCCCTGGTCACTCAATCCAAATACGTCGTTATTAACGGCTCCGTCGATCAAAAATCCATTGTAACGGTTATTTTGCCCACCAATAGAGATACCACCCGTTGAGGTAATTTTGGTTTGTGGTGTAAAACGAACAAAGTCATTCAGGTTTCTGCCAATGGTTGGTAACAGGGCAAGCCTGTCTCTTCCTATTTGTGTTTCATTACCGGTTTTAGGACCAGTACCCCTGCTACCCAGGAGAACAACGGTTTCTAAACTGGTAGATTTATCTCCCAGTTTGAATTCAATAGTCAATATATCTCCCAGTACAAGGTATATATCCTCTTTCATGTCATTTTCAAATCCCACAAATGAAGAACTGATGGTATAAGGCCCGCCGGGATTCATATTATTGATATCAAAACGGCCGCCAGTACGGGCTATTGCTGTATAAACAGTACCGGTTGGTATATGAGTGGCAGTGATAGTAGCCCCGGGTAGTGTGCTTCCGCTCTTGTTCTTAACAACTCCCGAAATACTACTGGTTGTTACCTGTGCATTTACTGTAAATTGAAATGCAAATGCACATAATAGTAGAAATAGAATTTTTTTCATTCTCATAATAGTTTGTTTTACGCTGGCAAAGAAACTAAATAAAAGCCGTATTCTGTTAACTTTTATTAACAAATTATCAGGCAACACAAACTTAAATTTAGCTGCATCTTTCATTAATGATTTATTCACTAAAATATAACCACGAATTAGATTTTTTATTGAATTATGCAGGTAAAATGTCTTTAATATCTGAATGGTTACAGCCACACCAGGCAACCCTGTTTTACGTTGTGCCGTTATAAGAATAAAATTTACCAAAACCGAAAGGCTTAAGAAGCCTATTCCCGTTAACTTTGCCTTATAAATAAAAAATATGTTAGATAGTATTGAAAGTGCCATTGAAGACATTAAAAACGGGAAATTGATCATAGTTGTAGATGATGAAGACAGGGAAAATGAGGGCGACTTTATTACTGCTGCGGAAAATGCAACACCGGAAGTTATCAATTTTATGAGCACCCATGGGCGGGGTTTAATTTGCGCTCCTATTACAGAAGAACGTTGCCGGGACCTGAACCTCCAGCCGATGGTGGTGGACAATACATCGCTGCACGAAACAGCATTTACAGTGAGCATTGACTTGCTGGGAGACGGTTGTACAACCGGTATTTCGGCCCACGACAGATCCAAAACCGTTAAGGCATTGGTGAATCCAAATACAAAGCCTGAAGACCTGGGAAGGCCGGGGCATATTTTTCCATTGCGTGCAAAAAAGGGGGGTGTACTGCGCCGATCGGGGCATACCGAAGCTACCATTGATATGGCACGGTTAGCCGGCTTTGAAGCTGCCGGTGTGCTGGTGGAGATCATGAATGAAGACGGTTCTATGGCCCGCCTGCCGCAGCTAAAAGAAATTGCAAAAAAGTTTGATCTGAAACTGATCTCCATAAAGGACCTGATCGAATACCGCCTGAAAGCCGAAACCTTAATTAAAGAAGAAGTAAGGGTACAATTGCCCACCAAATATGGTGTTTTTGAACTGATCGCTTTTGAACAGCTGAATACCGGCGAAGTTCATATGGCATTGAAAAAAGGGGAGTGGAAAAAAGATGAACCCGTTTTGGTAAGGGTGCACAGCAGTTGCATGACAGGGGATATCCTGGGTTCGCTCAGGTGTGATTGCGGTGACCAGCTGCACCATGCTTTAAAGATGGTGGAAGACGCCGGCAAAGGTATAGTGCTTTATATGAACCAGGAGGGCCGTGGCATTGGCCTCTTGAACAAACTGAAAGCTTATAAATTACAGGAGCAGGGTATGGATACCGTAGAAGCGAACCTGGAGCTGGGCTTCGATATGGACGAAAGGGATTATGGGGTAGGGGCACAGATATTACGCCACCTGGGGGTGAGTAAAATGAAACTGATGAGTAATAATCCACGTAAACGTGCGGGCCTGTTGGGGTATGGTTTGGAGGTAGTGGAAAATGTACAAATTGAGATCGCATCAAACCCGCACAACGAAAAATACTTACAGACAAAAAAGGATAAGATGGGGCATGAGATACTGAATCGTTGAATCGTTATTCGTTAATAGTTAATAGGGAGAGCATATTTGAAATTGCAGACTGCATATTACCGAAAGGTTACGAATAACAAATAACGATTAACAAATAACAGTTAACGATTAACAATTAACATTATCTCGTTGCTTTTTTCTTCTTCCGTTCTTCACGTTGCTGTATTCTTTCTGCTTTGGTAAGTTTATCAAAATCCCTGCTGTAACTCAGGCGCACACCGGTTCTGTTGCGTTGTCCCAATGTAGCATCTACAACAGTTCTGTTGAACCCTACGATCCTTAATTTACCGTCTTTGGTCAACAGGTACTCAATGGTTATATCGGGTGTGAGTAAAACGTTTGTATTGCGGGCGAGTAAAATATAAGGATTGTTGTAATCAATATTTCCGCCCAGCGAAACTACCAGCCTTCCATTTATATATGCTTTTTTAAATCCAAAATTACCCGATGCTTCCAGTGCATTAATAAGTTCTGTACTGGTTAAATTATAATTTGAGTTGAAGGAAATATAGGGTGTAATGGTAGGGTCTTTAAAAAGTTTTTGAAAAACCTTGGTTAACTGGTTATTTAAAAATCCAGAAATTACCTGTCCGGCGGTACCAGATAAGAAGGATGCGGTGGAGGCTCCAAATCCCCCGTTATTATCATTGATAAATGTATTGAACAGAAGGAGTGATGCCACCTGCCTGTTCTGTTCGTTCTCATCTTTGGAGAATTTTTTTAGGTTCTCCAGCAGTACCGGGTCTTTGGAATAATCCGTTTGTTTATTCTGTGGAATTTCAAATTCAAAAGCGATCTTAGGCGCTTTTAAAGTATTGGTAAGATGGGCGATGATCAGCAGGTCAGACTTTTGCTGGTACTTTCCCCGGCTGGTTGCCAGGCTACTGAGATCAACATTGGGTGCCAGGTATTCGGCATCAATAACAATTTGCGCTTCATAGGGATCTCCGTTCCAGGTTATGGAAGAGCCATTATTGATGCTGAAATATTTTTGCAGGAAAGTTTGAAAATTAAATTTGTATTCACCATCTGTAATATCATATCGTCCCCTGATGGTCATTGGTTCCTTGGTACCTACCCTGATGTTTAATAATCCATTGCCCCGGCCCTTTATGATGTCTCCAGTTGTTTCATCAAGGATCACATCAATTTTACACGCAGGGTTAGCCGTTAAATTCATCGTAACCAAAAAATTACTCTCTTGTTTTCCTGCATAATCATCTTCCATCTTACTACCATATTGTATAAAATCAATGTAATCGATCTTGCCATACTCCTGGCTGTTGCTGGTTGGTATAAAGATATGACTACTGTCAACTGCCGAAGGTTCGCCGGTAATATTCATTCTCATGTCTGTAACCGGTCCATTCAGTGTCATCAATGCTTTGCCAATAACATTCCCGTAAAATTGGCTGTTGTCTCTTTTGGTTGTATTCAGTAAAAGCATTTTCCCGGTCTCAAAACGTATATTATCAAAACCGAATTCCGTGAAGAATTTGTGCTGCAATTTGCCACTGGCTGTGCCTGTATTATTCAATGTGTCTCTTAACTGCAGCAAACCAAAATCAATTTCATCAGGATTGAAGATGATGGTCTCGTTTGTGAATTTATATTTTACCTGTGTATATTTTACTTTCAGTTCGCCTTCAGTTATATTAACCGTGCCGGTAAGGTACCTGTGATCAGGCCCACCGTAAACTTTCAGGTCGCTTGTATTTACATTCCCTTTCATATTACTGAAAATACTGCCAAGGTAATTGTCTAAAATACTGATATCGAACCTTTCCGCATCAACTGCAAAAGCCATTTGATTATTGGTTGAATCTTTATAATTAAAACTGCCGTCAATATTGAATTTATACAGTTTACCATCGGCATTTCCTTTAGCGGTTATCAAGCCAGTGGTTGTATTTACTTCGCCCTTTAATTTTACGGATCCGATCTCTGTATTATCTAACCTGAATTCATCAGCCACAGCATCAAACTCAACGATCTGTTTACCAAAGGGGTCTTTTAATTTAAGGGTTCCTGTTAATACACCTTCAAGCCTGGGCCTTTTTAAAAAGAGCGGGGTAAAATCATTGATGTTAACCGTTCTTAATTTTGCCACCAGGTTGGTATGATCTGTAAGTTCATCAAGCTCTGTGGATATAACGATCTCCTGGTTGCCCTGTGTGAACCGCACATCCGTGGCTTCAATATATGATTTACGAAGTGTTATTTCCCCATCTTTGGCCAGGTTCCATTTCTTGTCGTTTAAAAAAAATGAAGATGGGAAGAAGTGAATTTTAACACCATCGGTAAAGGTTTGCACACTTGCATTTAACTGGGCATCGCTTAGGGTTTTACTGGCACTGGTTGATAGCTGGATATTGGAGATATCATTTTTAGAACTTAAGATCAATTTGGTATTTGGAAAATGCAGGCTGTCGGTAATACCAATATCACTTACTGATATTACCGTATTCAAACTATCCATGTTGCCAACAGAAGCTAAATTAATGTTTGAAAATGTTTTGCCGTCATAACCGAATTGAGGAACCTCGGCATTTAAATTGAATTCATTTTTCGCCAGTTTAAGATTGCCTGAAAAAACAGAATTATCAAATCCTGATAATCTTTTGTCAAATAGCTTTACATAACTATCTACTTCTTTTGTTTTGATATGAAAAGAAAAATCCTGGTCGCCGAGGGATACAGTGGGTTTTGTAAAATAAGATGGATAATAGCGGTTGAGAAAAACCTTAAATGCATCAGGCAACTGCAGTATTTTAAATTTGCCGTTTAACCTGCCTTCAACCTCATTTGATTGAACAGTGAGTGTTTTACTGCTGTCTTCGATAAAAGAGTTTAAGGTTAAAAAATCAAAGGATAATCTTGTTGTATCATGCCTCAACGTAGCATTATACAATTTTGCGATACCCAGGAAATCATCAATATTATTACCGGCAAAATTGAAACTTAATGATCCCGATAAACTATAATCATCTGCAACGAACTTTAATTTTTTCAAATTTGCTTTTTGCAGGTCTGCAGTAAAATTATATTTAGTTGTGTCCTCTAACAGGCTCACCGAACCGTTAAGATTTTTAATAACGAGATTGGGATCATTAATATCCAGGTGCCCGGTAAATAAGCTTTTAACAAAGGTTCCGTTAACCGTAATGTTTTGATAAGGATATCCCGAAAATTCCAGGCTATGGATCTGTCCGTCAAAATCTGCATTCAGTGTCTTCACTGTAAATCCACTGCCTTTTACTTTTCCATCAAATATAACCAACCCCAATTTTGAATTATTGAAGAACCTGCCAACCTGAAAGCCTGCTGAAGAAATTTTACCGGAATAGATGGGAACCTGGTTATCCGGCAATTTCATATTAATGTCGGCATTCAGGTTGCCAAGATTTGTGCGGATATTACCATAGGCAACAAAATCCCTGATAAACCCTGTAAAATTTCCTTTGTAATGAATATTGCCTAACTGGCTTAACTGGGGTTGGCTGATGTTTCTTAATGAAGGTACCAGGGTAATAAGATCACTGTAATTTGTTTGCAGGTCATTTGCCTTAAAATCGATGAACGTGGTATAGATATCCGGTAGCCCTTTTAATGAAATGTCACCATCCACAATGGTATTGCCGCTTTTGATTATTATGTTTTTGCCGGCCAGGTTATCTATAGTGCCTTTTACATTTCCATCAAAATAAAAAACACGATTCCATGTTTTTAACGTAGGAGCAAAGAATGCGATGTCATCACTATGAACATGGCTTTTTTCAAAATTACCTTCAAGCATTATATTATGAATAAAACTGCTCAGGTCATCATTGAAATTTTTATACCTCATCGAATAATAATTGGTGATCCTGCTTTTAGGGGTTTCCAGCAGCAGGTCCTTAAACTCCATGATATCCGGTGTAAATTTTACTTTCGACTGCAGGTTCGTTACTTCAAACCCACTGCGTTCCTTTGCTTTTAATTTCAGATCTGTGGTCAATGTATCATTGAGGAATGTTACATTTTTCAGGTTGCCGGTAACTGCGGTGAACTGGAGATGCTGCCCGTCAAAACGGTCAGTGTATTGCCCACGTGCGGTCTCTTTATCGAAAGTAAAACTGGCATTATTCAGTTCAATATTCTTTATGGTAACTTTCCATCCGCCGGTATTCCATTGTAAGGCCGAAAGCACCGGGATCTTTGGAACTATATCCCTGAGGTTATCATTTTCAACTTTAGGTTTGTTGCCTGTATAATTTTTTTGAGTAAATGAAGGAGCATTCAGTACCAGGTTTGAAATGTATACCTGCTTTTTATCAAAATTAATTATGTCTGCATTCAGATCAAGCTTCGCAATGGCCACTTTCATATCCTGGCCTACCCATTTATCTTCTTTGTTGAAAAGTACATGCTCAAACTTTAGTACCTGCAGGTCAAAAGCAATACCTCCTTTATTAGTTGAAGTTTTTTTAGGATTGGAAAAATAATCGATCAGGAACTGGTAATTCCAAACAGAATCGGTACGGTTTATATTTACGATGGCATCAGATAGTCCGACAAATTTAAGTGTGGCATTATCTTTAAAAAAGAACCAATCTGTAATGTTTACATTTGCAGCACCGGCATATACTAACGTGTCATGTTTCAGGTCTTTTATCAAAAGTCCCTCAAGAGACATCTTATTAAATAAACCAAAGTTTACGTGCTTTATAGATACCGTTGTTTTCAGGTTCCTGGAAAGTGTTGCTGTTACTTTGTTTGTTAACCAGTTTTGTACCGGTGTTAACTGCAAAAGCCCCCAGAGTGATAACAGCAACAGTATCATGAAAAGAAAAAATGAGACCTTTTGTCTCTTTTTGGTGAACAGCATAGCCCAGGCTACTGCCCATGCCAATAAGAAAACTATAAAAAGCCCGGTGGAATAGGGGAGCGCATAAATGAATAAAATACCCAACACCAGCCAGAACAGCAGTGCAAGCAGGATCCATTTAGATATGTTAAGAAATCTGCGCAGGGATAAATATTAGATGTAAAAATAGTTATTAAGCCCAGTAAAGGCAAATTCAGTACCAAACTTTAAATATAATTAACAGGTAAAAACTTAATAATAATCAACCCTTTGCATTCATTTGCTGATTATACTGTTCGGATTCTCCTTTTGCAATGGACAGGCTTTGCCATTTCTCATTTTTAATGGACCTGGCCAGGTGAATGATCTGGCCCACATGGTAGGGGTAATGCGCAAATTGCCTGTTGATGGCATCTATGGCCACAAGGCCTTCACTACGGATATAAATTGTTTTAAGCAAGTCATCTTCAGTTAATGAATTCAAAGTATTAAGGCAGCAATCCCAACCTTTTTGCCATTGGTCAAGCAGTTGCTCTTTGGACAAATGCTGTTCTTCAAATTCAGCATCACGACTGCGCCAGTCTTTTTCACCATCGCCGGTTAAAAAATCGGTCCAGCGGCTAAGCATATTACCCGACATGTGCTGGATGATGATGGCAATGCTATTGCTTTCTGAACTGGGCCGAAAATGAAGATCATCTTCATTCAATTGCGCAAGGGTTTTATCACCGAGGCTTTTGTAGTAGTT
>JBDSXS010000171.1:0-4343 GCA_039926045.1 Ferruginibacter sp. | reverse complement strand
GGTTTTAATTTAACTACAGCATTAATAAGTTCCTGGCTGTTTTCAGCGATCTTTTCAGGTGCAAAACTTACCCTTCCAATAGAAGCGTGGATGATACCCACTTTATCTACTTTAAAAGCAATTTTACCGCCTTTCAGATCATTGATGGCACCTGCAACGTCATTGGTAACTGTACCGGTTTTAGGATTCGGCATCAGGTTACGTGGACCTAACACTTTACCCAATCTACCGATCTTAGGCATAACTGCCGGAGTGGCAACAATTACATCAATATCTGTCCAACCGCCTTCGATCTTGGTAATGAATTCATCCAATCCAACAAAATCAGCACCGGCTGCAGTAGCTTCGGCTTCTTTATCAGGCGTACATAAAACCAATACACGTTTTGTTTTACCGGTTCCGTGAGGCAGGGATACTGTACCGCGGATGGCCTGGTCTGCTTTCTTAGGATCAACACCCAGTCTTATATGCAGGTCAACAGAACTATCGAATTTTGTTGTGTTTACTTCTTTAACTAAAGTTGAAGCTTCCTTCAGGGAATATGCTTTATTAATGTCAACCTTAGTATTTGCTACTTTTCTTTTTTTCGTAATCATTTTTTACAAATTTTAGGTTGATTATTAATTTTCCCAGGGGGCTGTACCTTCAACGGTTAAACCCATACTGCGTGCAGTACCGGCAACCATTTTCATAGCACTGTGAATTGTAAAAGCGTTCAGATCAGCCATTTTATCTTTGGCGATCTCTTCTACCTGAGGCCAGGTAACTTTTCCAACTTTAACACGGTTAGGCTCTTTACTGCCACTTGTAAGCTTGGCAGCGTCCAATAACTGAACTGCAGCGGGAGGGGTTTTAATGATGAAGTCGAACGACTTATCAGCATAAACGGTGATCAATACAGGAAGCACTTTACCCTGTTTGTCCTGGGTTCTGCCATTGAATTGCTTACAGAACTCCATGATGTTGATACCTTTAGAACCTAAGGCAGGTCCTATTGGTGGTGCCGGATTGGCTTGTCCTCCTTTACACTGGAGCTTGACATAGCCGGTGATCTCTTTTGCCATTTTTTTACTTTTTTTGGTGATAGCGTGACGCTAACAGGCGTCACTCCCAAGTCAATAATTTCTACTAAAGAACTATTTGGGGCGGCAAAGGTAGGTAAATAATTAAAAATAATTGCATTTAGCCGGTTTTTTTTCTTGGCATAGTTAATGTTTAAGTTATTAAAATATTGTACAATGAAAAAGATAACCCTTTTAAGCCTTTTTGCAGTAAGTCTCGCCATTTTCAGTTCCTGCGATACTATTAAAAACCTGCCAACCAATACCTCTGGTGGTATTTTTTCACTTAATGGAAACTGGAGATTGGTTTCCACAACAGATAACAATGCCCAAACTGGAACTATTGTTACTGTTACCCCTGCTATTGCCGGCGGCTTTGTAAAGTCGATGGAAAACAACAGTTATTGCTACCGGGCTACCGATGAAGCCTGGAAGTCTTTATCGTCTAAAAGCAATGGTGGATTTACCATCAACCATTTGGCCAGTGCCTGTAATGGCAGTATGGTTTACAAGCCCGGCGAGATCACGGTTTTAACAAACAGCCAGATAAGGATCAATTCTAAAACAATTTCAGATGCATCCCTGATTCAGGAGTGGACAAGGGTTACCAACTAAAAGTTCATTTAAAAAAATAGCCATCCTGTTACAGGATGGCTATTTTAAATATTTTTGCAAAGATTACAATACCAGAATTCCTTTTGCCTGCATGGTAATCTCTTTCCTGGGCTCTTTGATAGCATCTATTTCTTCTTTGCTCTTTTTTGCATCCTGTGCATAATGTTTAAGCATTTCTACAGAAGTTTCTTTTAAGGTAGCAACACCATCGGCAATAATTGTTTTACCATTCATTGACAGTGGCACTAAAAAAGCATGGTCTTTCATTTTTATCAGTATAGAACCTGTTTCAGTTTCCATACGCAACCAGCAACCTTCCATTTTACATACTTCCTTTACTTTGCCCATAACTTTAACGTCTAAAGCAGTGGTGCTGGTTATTTTAGCTTCCAGGCCATCTGCCGAGATAGCATTTTCGCCTGTAATTTTTTCTCCAAAGGTCATTCCTTTATTTGCTTCTCCTTTTGGTGGCTGGGCCATTAATGTAAAGCCTAACACAAGTGCGGGAACAATTGTCAATATTTTTTTCATTTTATTAAATTTAATATAAAAAATAAAAGCCACCGAAGTGGCTTGCAATTTAAACAATTTTTTCAACCTGCATATAGCTAAGTTCCACCGGTGTGGCCCTTCCGAATATCTTAACCTGCACTTTTAATTTTTTCTTTTCGTCGTTAACCTCTTCAATAACACCGTTAAAGTCGTTAAATGGCCCGTCAATGATCTTGATCGTTTCGCCGATAATGAAAGGCTCACTCATCGTCATTCCGCCGGCATCGCTCATTTCATCAACTTTGCCCAGCATTTTATTAACCTCGGCCCTGCGTAATGAGATGATGTTTCCTTTAGAGCCTTTGCCATCAGTTAAAAAATGCATTACATTGCTGATATTGCTCATAGACTGGATCATATCATCATTCAGTTTATCATCAGCAACTTCAATCATAATATAACCGGGATAGAAGTTACGCTCTCGCATTACTTTTTTTCCGTTCAAAACCTTGTACACTTTTTCGACAGGTAAAAAAACCTGTTTTACAATGTTGGTCCAGCCGTTACGAACGATGTCCTTATCGAGGTATTCTTTAATTTTTCGTTCTTTACCGCTAACTACACGCAGCACATACCATTTGTTCTCCTTCTCAGCTTTCTCTGCCTTTTCTACTATCGGTGTTGTTGCTTCCATAATCTGTTAATTAAAATAACGAGTAAATAAATTTCATTGCGTTATGACCCACAAAATCCATGATCCAAACGATGAAGGTAATAAAGAGGGTTGCTCCCAATACGATCATTGTTGACTGTTGTAATTGATCCCAATTGGGCCATGTTACTTTATGCACCAATTCTTTATAAGAATCTTTAAGGTATGCAGTGAATTTATTCATGTTAAACTGTTATTTGTTAATCCGTTAATTGGTTAATTGGTTAATCCGTTTCCCCCGGATTAAGGGATTAACAGATTAACATTTTAGCACGGGCACTAGGATTCGAACCCAGATCAAAGGTTTTGGAGACCCGTATGCTACCGTTGCACCATGCCCGTAAAGCCTCCCCAAGCCCCTCCAAGGAGGGGTTTAAAAGAGCATAAATATTTAAAGAACTTTTCGAAATTCAGACAGCAGAAGTCCCCCTTCGGGGGATTTAGGGGCCGAACTTTTAAAATAACAAAGTACCAAAGGCTTAATTACCCAAGGTACTTTGTTTTATTTTAAGCTTCCGAAGCCCCTCCTTTGGAGGGGTTTGGGGAGGCTGTTTTTTATTTTACAATTTCAGTTACCTGACCGGCACCAACTGTACGGCCACCTTCACGAATCGCAAATTTCAAACCTTTTTCCATGGCGATCGGCTGGATCAATACAACATTTAATGAGGTATTATCACCAGGCATAACCATTTCTGTTCCTGCATTCAAAGTAACTTCTCCAGTTACGTCTGTAGTACGGAAATAGAACTGTGGACGGTATTTGTTGAAGAATGGAGTATGACGTCCGCCTTCTTCTTTGCTTAATACGTAAACTTCACCTTTAAATTCGGTGTGCGGAGTGATAGAACCTGGTTTGCAAAGAACCATACCACGACGGATCTGGGTCTTCTCGATACCACGTAATAAAAGACCTGCGTTATCACCGGCTTCACCTTCGTCGAGTAATTTTTTGAACATCTCAACACCTGTACAAACAGATGATAATGGTTTTTCCATTAAACCTACGATCTCAATTGGCTCACCAACTTTGATACGGCCTCTTTCGATACGACCTGTAGCAACAGTACCACGACCAGTGATCGAGAATACGTCCTCAACACTCATCAGGAACGGAAGATCAACCAAACGTGGAGGTAAAGGAATGTAGCTATCAACTGCATCCATTAAATCATTGATCTTTTGAATCCATTTTTCGTCGCCAGCTAAAGCGCCGGTTGCAGAACCCTGGATGATAGGTGTATTATCACCGTCAAAACCGTAAGAAGTTAACAACTCACGAATTTCCATTTCTACCAATTCCAATAATTCAGGATCATCAACTAAGTCAACCTTATTCATGAAAACAACAATTTGAGGTACACCTACCTGGCGTGCCAACAGAATGTGTTCTTTAGTTTGAGGCATAGGACCATCTGTAGCCGCAACTACAAGGATAGCACCATCCATCTGGGCAGCACCCG
>JBDSXS010000170.1:0-4231 GCA_039926045.1 Ferruginibacter sp. | reverse complement strand
CCTTTTACCCAGCAAAATGCTGCATAATTAAAAAGAATATTGGAAGTTTGGTTTGCTACAGGATCATCATCAATTCTTTTTATTTTGAGACATTCGATACCCACGCCGGTTACCATATTGAGTTCTTGTGCTGTGGGAGCGCCGCTTAAAGGTATTGCCCTGCGATGTCGTGTGTAAAATGTAAATGTATTGCCCGACTTGCTTTTTAAATAAACGATCTGTCCAACTGTATTATCAGCCCACGAATCATTGATCAGCCCGGTTTCATTATCCTGGTATATTTTAACAAAGTTTCCTATCGAAGCTATAGCCGGGTTTGTTACTGTTACCTGGTTACTGTATTGCTGAACGGCTGTAGTAACAGGAGTGCCTGCCCCTGCCGATCCCTGAACTGTAATAAGGTCTGCGGAGCCTGAACCAAGGTCAAATGTAAGTGTTGTACTACCCGATCCTGTACCCCGCAGAATTAACCCGCTTCGAAGATTTATGCCATTAGTAAACAGGTAATTCCCTGCCGGAAAATAAATAACCCCATCTGCACTGCCCAGGCTGCTGATCGCATTTGTTAAAGCAACATTGTTTGAAACCAGGCCTGTATTATTTCCGCCAAATGCCATGATATCTGCCACTAAAGAATATGCAGGCACCGCATCGCCGGGGTATCCCGCACGTTGCCAATCGAGCTTAACAGGAGAACCCCCGAATGTTGCAGTCAGTTGTTGCGAAAAAGAAGAATAGCAAATACCTGAAATAAGCATGAATAAGTAAACCTTTTTCATTTTATTCTATTTAATGAATATTAATTTGCCAGGGTCAGTGCATTTGTTAGAATGGCTTGCGCTATCAAAAATAATTTATTTATTGCGTGGCGTAGTACTATTTTTGAAAAAATGAAAATATCAATTTACATACATGAACAATGCTAATAAAGATCCTATGAATAAAACCCCTCATTCGGTATACACTGTCCGCTTTACCGATTGTGATCCACTGGGGCATTTAAACAATGCCAGGTATATAGATTATTTTTTAAATGGACGTGATGATCACCTGAAAGATGCATATGGGCTCGACCTTACACATTTTTACCAGCAAGGTGTAAGCTGGGTCGTTGCCAGTCATGAGATCAGTTACTTGCGGCCTGCTGTGTATAATGAACGGGTATCCATTCAATCTGCTCTAATACAGGTTGGCGCAGGATCTTTGTTGGTAGAAATGATCATGATGGATGAAAAACGCAGTCAGATAAAGGCATTTATGTGGAGCAGCTTTATTCATGTTAATGTAAAAACAGGCAGAAAAGAAAATCATTCAGACTCATTTATGGATTTTGCCAGATCAGTAGCATTGGATGATGTGGACGTTTCAAAAGGATCCCAACACAGGTTAAAGGAAATGATTGAACATATAAAAAAAGGGAAGGTAAATTGACCCGCTATTTTTAATACACTCCATTATGAAATTATATACATTCATCAGCAGTTTATTTTTATTACTTACCATTAATATTGCGGCGCAAAGCAAAAAGGATAAGTTGGATGAGATCATGAAAACCTATCACCGGTTCAATATGTTTGATGGCGCTGTGCTGGTAGCGGAGAATGGCAAGGTCATTTACAAAAGCGCATTTGGAATGGCCAACCAGGAATGGGATATTCCAAACACAACGGATACAAAATTCATGATCGGTTCTGTATCAAAACCCCTCACTGCTATCCTGATGCTGATACAGGTACAAAAAGGATTAATTGATCTTGACAAAACCATTGCGGATTATTTACCCTGGTATTCAAAAAAGAACGGAAGCCGCATCAGTATCCGTCAACTGTTGAGTCATAGTTCCGGTATACCCAATTATGACATCATGCCCGATTTTTTCCCGAAGATCAGCCGGCAGAATTTTTCAAGAGAAGAATATGTAAAACTGTATATGGACTCGGCCCTGGTATTTGAACCGGGCAGCAGTTATTACTACAGTAGCTGGGGTTATTTTACATTGGGTTACATCATGGAAAAAGTAACCGGTAAATCTTACAGCCAGTTAATGAAAGAAGACATTTTTGATAAACTGGGCATGACCGGATCAGGCTCTTATTATCATACACAGGTTGTACCTAAAAGAGCAAGTGGTTACGATTACAGCCTGGGTGGCTATACCAGCGCCGATTTTCGTGACCAATCCAATACCATGGGAACAGGCGACCTGTACTCAACAGTGGAAGACCTTTTTAAATTACACATCGCTATCAGCAATAACAGCCTGCTCAATAAAAAACTTACCGATGAAATGTTCACACCCGGCATAAGGCCCTGGCGGTACGGCTTTGGATGGTTTAACCAGAATTTCAGGTACGATCCACCAACAGACAGTGTTTTTGCAAATTATCATTTGGGCATGACGGAAGGCTTTTTATCTTTCATGATCCGCATACCTTCCACAAACAGCCTGGTTGTGTTTTTGTGTAACAGTTCCCCTACTCATTTTTTCGGGATCGCATCTAACCTGATGAAAGTGCTGTATGACAAACCCGTTGTTTTAAAACAGCCCGTGCATAAAGCATTGGAAACATTGCTGGCAGTAAAGAACGGGGAAAAGGCTGTTGAGGCATATAAAATAATGAAAGCAGATACTGCGCATTATTATATTGACTGGCTGGCCATGGATCAATTGGGTAACCAGTTATATACTTTGAAAAGATATGAAGATGCCAGGATCATTTTTGAAAATAATGCATCAGAATTTCCGCAAAGGGACCTGGCTTTGTTCAGCCTTGCTAAAACTTATGAAGTACTTGGCAGAAAAACAGACGCCATGCTCTGGTATAAAAAAGTACTTGATCTTACCCCCGGGTATGAGGAGGCAAAGAACAGGTTAAAAGAACTGGAAAAGAATAAATGATCACACTTACCTGATCACCAGTTTCCTTGTTGAATTAAATTCTTTGGCAGTTATTTTTATCGTGTACATACCTGCAGGCAAATGATGGTTAATGGTGAGTACGTTGTCGTTGCTGAATTGCTGTTTTATTTGCAAACGGCCCGACTCGTCAAAAACCAGCACATCAATATTGCCCGGTATCTTTTTTAAAAGATCGATCTTAAATTCAGTTCCCGGCACCGGGTTGGGGAAGACATCAATGGAAACATCGGTATCAAAATTCCTCACTCTTTCAATAGGCGAATAAGAAAATTTCAGATCCACGTCAACCTGCTTCAGGCGGTAAAAGGAAATACCTTTCATCGAATGGTAATCATAAAAAATATAGTCTGTTAGAACACCATTGTTGTTGACCCCGGCCACTCTTCCTACTAAAGTAAAATTAACGCCATCTGACGAACGCTCTATATCAAAATAAGCATTATTCTTTTCATAGGCTGTTGTCCAGAAAACCTTTACTTTATTATTGTCTTCTGCCCTCGCTTTAAAAGTTTTAAGATTAACGGGTAATTGTCCGGGTAGCGCCTGGGCTTTTATAGAAAAAGCAAATAAAATAGCCAGGCAGGTAATAATGATCAATTTCAGGTTCGTTAAAACCCATTTTTGGATACACAGGTCAGGCAAATACATAATAGTTGGTTTAAAGAGGTTCAATAGCAATACAAAATCCTGTTATTGGGGGCAGTTTCAATAGTATTGAATTGGATATTAGCTTATTACGTTAAGCTGAAATGAATGGGGACGGTATATTCAGGAGGATATAAAATTCTTGTGTAGAAGACAAATATAGTATAATAACTCAAAAAAAGAAATAAATGATGAGGAAGAGTAGTGTCTCGGTTTGAAAAAAGATGTCAGCCTTAGCTTGTCGAAGGCGGGTTAAGAAGATGTAAATCGGCTTCGACAAGCCTGACATTCATTTTAGATAATTATTTTTCAAACTTAGACACTGGTATTAATACGGATTCTTAACAAGGTAGATATCTACTGCGGCAGTTTTATTTGTGAAGGCATCAACTATAGTATATTGATACGTATATATGCCATTTGCCTGGAAAGCTTTTTCAATAATATCTTTTAATTTACCAAACTCCTGGGCATTAGTAGTAAATATGTTTACCAATGCAGACTGTGTTAGGCCAATATTTGTAAGATCTGTTTTGGCGACGAATTTTTTAACGGCATCCTGTAAAGCTTTCCCGGAAACGCCCTGGCTTGAAATGATCTTTTCAGGTGCTTTGCGGATAGCAGCCGTTGCAGATGCAGTTCTGCTACATTGTGCAGGCAGGCCAC
>JBDSXS010000169.1:0-3275 GCA_039926045.1 Ferruginibacter sp. | reverse complement strand
TCATACATCACAGTTACATCATGATTGAGTTTTTTTAACCGCTCAATATTCGCATCCAGCAGTTCAATTTGTGTTTTACTTAGAACAAGCTGGTAATATATTTTGTGAATATTTGCCTTTATATTTTCTTCGGTTATCTGCTCAATGGTTGTTGCCAGCTCAATTGTACCATTACGTGCTTTCAGTGCAATAAAAACCTGTCCGTCAAAAACCAGCTGGCTTAAGGATAATCCTGCTCCAGCCGTCCATTTGGTGCCGAATTTTACCGCCTTATAGGTACCGGCGGGCTGACCTGCAATTTCACCAGGCAGCAGTGTTGTTGGTATTTGAAGATAATCTGTAACCGAACCTGTACCTCCTATTTGCGGCAATGCTATGGATGTAATATCCCTGTTGGTCTGTTTCTGTATCAGGATATCGAGCAAGGCGTTTTTTACCTGCACAGAATTTGTGTTAGCATAGTCAACTGCCTGCTTTACCGAAAATGAATTTACTTTTTGAGCAGCCAACCCCTGGCTCATGAGCAAAAGGCCCAATAAAAACAAACTATAATTCCTTAATTTTTTCATCACAACTTTTTTATTACTTGTTATTTTTGGTTTCATGATTTGCTTTTTGTTCCCGGTACTTAATGATCAGCTTATATCCTTTCTGCGATACCAGCCCAAAAAGAAAATGAATAATGATCTCTTCTTCAATTTTAGCGAGGCTGTGTTTTAAACTTTGCTGAAATTCAGGGTGAAAAGGAATGAACATGGTTTCTACCCGGTACCGGCATAAGATATCCACTGCTATTTCCGGCCTGTAGAGTTCTTCTTTTACACCCCGTTGCAGGTTTTGGGTACACACATTATACAGGAATTCATTTTTGTGTTTTTTAAATTTCGTAAAGGCACTAGGATGATATTTCTGCATGTCATAGAGTATTGAAGGGTTCATGCTTTTAAACATTTCAGCCATCATATCCATCACCAGGAAGATCTCGTGCACGGCATTGTCGGCTATATCCCTGTCGGCATTACATTGACACTGGTTGGTTTCCAGTATCTCATCCACAACTGCTTCAACCAGTTCGTCTTTATCTTTAAAATACTGGTAAATGGTTTTTTTGCTCATTCCGAGGTTTGCGGCAATATCATCCATACTTACACTGCGTATGCTATACTGCATGATCAGGTCGTGGGCCGCCTTCTGTATCCGTTGTTTTGTTTCTAACTCTGTCATAATGGAGGGCAAAACTACGGAAACTTTTAACGTAACCAAAGTTTCCATCAGTTTTTTTTACCATTCGTAACAATTTTTTAATGTTGGGCCGTTTTATTACGGGGTACAACTACTTATCCAAAGGGGTTCTAATCAATTATCTTTGATACATTAAATAAATCATCATGAACAAAACATTTGACTATAAAAAATTACTTCAGTATTTTTTGCAGGGCCTGTTGGTTTTAGGGCCGATAACGATCACCGCTTATTTTTTATACTGGGCCATATCATCGATCGATGGCATGATACCGATCTTAAAGTATACGGATAGCCAGGGTATAGTACGTGTAAGAAACTACGGGATCGGTTTTGTTGCCATCATTAGCTTATTGATCATCATGGGCTATTTGAGTTCTTTTTTTATCACCAATCGTGTCATCAGTTTTTTTGATAAACTCCTGCAAAAAACCCCGGGCATTAAACATATTTATTCAACAACCCGTGATTTTTTGGAAGCCTTTGCCGGTGATAATAAAAAATTCACCAAACATGTACTGGCCAATATTGATGATAATGATGTGTGGCGTTTTGGATTTATTACCCGGGACGATATGCAGGATTTTGGATTACAGGAATATGTTACCGTGTATGTGCCTATGGCCTACTCTATCGCAGGCAATGTATACGTAATACCAAAAAGCAGGGTAAAACTTATTGATAATATCAGTTCGGCTCAAACTATGAAATTTGCTGTAAGTGGCGGTGTTACTGATATTGATGAGGATGAAACGAAAAAAATAAAGGCCGGAAATAAATTGTAATTTTAAACAGCAACCGGGTGATCATGAAAAAAGTCCTGAGGTTTTTATCGCTGCTGATCATTTTACTGGTATCCAATCTTACGGTGTACTGCTGGGGGTTTTATGCCCATCAAAAAATAAATTACTATGCTGTTTTTCTATTACCACCCGAAATGATGGTCCTGTTCAAACCCAATATCAGTTTCCTCAGCGAACATGCCATTGATCCCGATAAAAGAAGATATGCTGTACCTGATGAAGGCCCCAGGCATTATATTGATATTGATCATTACGGTGAATACCCGTATACCAGTTTGCCCAGGAAATGGACCGATGCCGTTGAAAAATTTGGAGAAGACTCTTTAAAACAATTTGGCATTGTGCCCTGGCATGTGCAAACCATGTTGCACCGCCTTACCGATGCTTTTAAAGCAAAGAATTTTAGCCTCATCATGAAATATGCTGCCGAGATGGGTCATTATATTGCAGATGCACATGTGCCGTTGCATGCTAACAGTAATCACAACGGGCAACTTACCAATCAAAAAGGAATACATGGTTTTTGGGAAAGCCGTGTGCCTGAACTGCTTGCCGAAAAAGAATTTGATTTTTTTATCGGCAAAGCCGAATACATACAAAACCCGGGGGATTTTATCTGGAAAAGGGTTCTGGAAAGTGCCAAAGCCGCCGATTCGGTTTTAAGTTATGAGCGTGAATTGACCCTGAAATTCCCTGATGACCAAAAATACTCTTTTGAAGAAAGGAACGGGAAAACGATCCGCCAGTACTCTTCTGCATTTACCATCGCCTACAATAAAAAATTAGATGGCATGATCGAACGCCGCATGCGCCAGTCTATTTACGCTATCGCTTCTTTTTGGTACACCGCCTGGGTTAATGCTGGCCAGCCCGACCTCAAACAACTGGTTACACAAAAATTTTCTGAAGCCGATATCAAAGAATTTGAAAACCTCAATAAACAATGGAGTACTGGTGGAAAAATGATCGGACGTGAAGAACAATAGTAACCTGGTATATAATATGGATCGTTTTTATAAAAAAGTTGTCAGGCTGAGCTTGTCGAAGCCGGCTGTTGTAACCTAATTCGCCTTCGACAAGCTCAGGCTGACAGTAAATTAATGAAGCGGAAATTCTATGGATAGGCTGATTGGTTTGATTTGGGTATTTTTGCATCCGAAATTTTATTTACAGTATGGCAGAGATTCATAATTTTAATGCGGGGCCGTCCATTTTACCACGATCGGTCTT
>JBDSXS010000168.1:0-12210 GCA_039926045.1 Ferruginibacter sp. | reverse complement strand
GACAAATTCAACAAGCGGTACGAAAAAAAGGCAAAATAATTTAATAGAGATCATTATCTTTATTTAAAGTTTGTTTTTCATGGCTATACTTTAAGTCCCTTCGGTTCTCCGGGGGGATTTTTATTTTTAGTAATTTCACCAAATGCAAAAGATAATTTTTACAGAAGAATACTGTAAGCCGGGTAACCTACATCCTTTTACATATATCCGCCATACACAAGACATCCGTGTTGGTATTTTAACCATCCGCGAAAAATGGGAGCGGTATTTAAAAATTCCATCAGCCAATAAATGGCAGGACCATTATCTTGATGATGAACAGTCCATTAAAATTGAAAAGGGTATTGGCAAAAATGATTACCTGTTGGTGCATGCCAATGTATTACCATCAAAAGCGATCATCAGCAAGATCAAAAAACTGAAAAACGGCGAATTCCTTACTTCGGGCAAGGAAGGTGGAATGGCTTATAAATTCTCCCATAAAGAAGTTTTAGGACTTCATAAGATCAAGGTCATCCGTTCTGTGGAATTTAAAGGTGAAATGAAAGCGGTTCATTATCCCTGGGAAATATTTCAACTGAATGACTGGGCCTTAAGGCAGGACTTTGAGCTGATCACAGCTGGTAGAAAAACCAGGTCTATCTCCAAAACAAATAAACTGATCAAGCCATCGCAGGTATTTGTAGAGGCGGGGGTCAACATTGAACATTGTATCATCAATGCCAGCGAAGGCCCGGTTTACATTGGTAAAAATGCAACCATCATGGAAGGCAGTTTGCTAAGAGGACCGGTTGCAATATGCGAAGGTGCCGTAGTGAAAATGGGAACAAAAATTTATGGAGCAACTACTATTGGGCCATTTTGTACGGTTGGGGGAGAAATAAAAAATTCTGTATTGTTCGGTTTTAGCAACAAGGCACATGAAGGTTATTTAGGCGATAGCGTATTGGGAGAATGGTGTAACCTTGGTGCAGGCACCAGCAACAGTAATGTAAAAAATAACGCCGGCGAAGTAAAGTATTGCGTTGATGCGGATAAAAAAGAAATGAGTGCCGGTATCAAGGGCGGCTTGTTGATGGGCGATTATTCAAAAGCGGCTATCAATACTTCCTTTAATACAGGAACTGTTGTTGGAATTTGCTGTAATGTTGTCACCGCCGGCCTCACACCAAAACTGATACCTAATTTTTCCTGGACTGCTGATGGGATAACAAAATACAGGCTGGATAAAGCTTTAATTGATATTAATAACTGGAAAAAACTAAAGGGCCTGGCTCTTTCTGACAGGGAAAAACAAATTTTGACAGATATTTACAAACAATCCTAAATCAATAAAACAATGCGTAAACAAATTGCAGCCGCAAACTGGAAAATGAATTTAACCCTGCAACAGGCCGAAACCTTAATGGATGAATTAATTTCAATACCTCATAACCTTGGTGAAGACCAGGAAGCTGTTTTTGGCGTTCCCTTTCCATACCTGATCAGCATAAAAAATAAATTAGCCGGAAAGAAACAGGCTTTTGTTGCTGCACAAAATTGTTATGACAAAAAAAGCGGGGCATATACCGGCGAAGTAAGTGCAGAAATGCTGAAGAGCATAGCTGTTGATTATGTAATACTCGGCCATAGCGAACGTCGTGAATATTTTAATGAAAGCCATGCTATGCTTGCGGCAAAAATTAATATATGCCTGGAAAATGATTTGAAGCCCATTTTCTGTTGTGGTGAAGCATTGGCAATCAGAGAAACTGAAACGCAAAATAGTTTTGTTGAGACCCAGTTAAAAGAAAGTCTGTTTCATTTAACTGCCGAACAGATAACTGGATTTGTAATTGCCTATGAGCCCATATGGGCAATTGGTACAGGCAAAACCGCCAGTAACGAACAGGCCCAGGAAATGCATGCCCATATCCGCAACGTTATGGCGGCTCAATATGGCGCAGCAGTGGCAAACGGCATTTCTATTTTGTATGGAGGAAGTGTGAAAGCAAATAATGCAAAAGAAATATTCGGACAACCCGACGTAGATGGAGGCCTGGTAGGAGGGGCTAGCCTGGTTGCTGCTGATTTTGCAGTGATCATCAATAGTTTAAAATGATCCCGAAAGGTTTTGCCTTTGGCAAAAAATGATCGCCACAGAGGCACTGAAACATAGAATTGAACGTGTATTTTCCGTGCCTGCCTTCCGGTAGGCAGGTTTCTGTGCCTCTGTAGCAAATTTTATTTCAGGAATTAACTGTTCTTTCAAGGGATACGATATTTCCATTTAATGCGGCAGGTACAAAACTGTTGATCTTTTCCAGGTCCAAAATAGTTTTATTGGCTTCTTCATTACGGTGATACATGAGATTGAATTTTGCACCTACAACGATCTCTTTAAAAGTATAAGAACTGCGTGATACGACCGTGTTGCTGAACATGTCATCAAAGGCTTTGATGAATATCAGTATTTCCCCGTTTGAATTTTCAAAATCTGCTTTTGAAAAATTATAGAACGGGCTATCTTCTGTGATGGGATGCACAATTGTCCAGCTAAGTGTAAGGGCATTTACTTTTGAATATTCCAGTTCAAGCGGGAAAAAACGGTTGAAAGTTTTTCCATTTTCCTCCACGGGCATCCCCACCGTTAATTTGGCTTCTGCATCGGTAAGTGTTGTGTTTTTATATGGTGCAACCCGGATCATTAACGCAGTAATATCTTTAAACGGTGCTATCAAAGCATTGTGCGAAAACCTGAGATAAGCTTTAGGTTTACTGAACCTGCCATAAAATAAACCGGTAGCAATGGCAAAACTAAGCAGGCCTACCAGGGCTTCTGCGGCGGCAATGGTACTGGTTAAAACACCTGATGGGCTTATATGTCCGTAACCCACCGTAGTAAAGGTTTGGGCACTAAAAAAATAGGCTGCACCAAATTTACCAATTTCAGTAACATTGTCAATACCATTTAAATACTCCACTCCAATAACATAATAAATAGTAGCAAAGACAAAATTTATAATGATATAAAAAGAAAAAATGATCGTCAGGAATTTCCAGCCGGGCAAGCCCAGCATGGTATGATACCAGCTGATCCTGCTCAAAAGAGGTATGCCCTTTATTTCAATATTGGGTTTTCCTTCTTTGTTCACAAAACGACCGCCATAATCGGATGCATTGGCACCAAAGCCCGTGTTAATTTCGGTTTTAGCTTTTGAATTTATTTTTCGCAATAATGCCATATATAAATGATGAATTGCTTTTTACTGGAGTATTCCGTTAAATTTGAGCTGTTCAAATATATGATTTTGAGCGCAGATTATTTAATCAATACTATTTAGAAAATTATGCAGGCAGGCAGAACATTATTGCAAAGTCTATTGTGGCGTGGCCTGTATTATGTAACTGCTTTTATCATTAATATTTTACTTGCCCGACATTTCCAGGCTTCCGTAAGCGGCACCATTTATTATATCAGCAGCATATATGCACTGGTACTCCTGTTTTCAAGCCTGAGCCTGGAATCGGGCATTATTTACTTTGCCGCAAAAGATGAGATCAAGGCTTCCAAACTGTTTAGTTTTTCCATTGTATGGTCCCTGTTTATCGGGCTCCTGAGTTTTTACACCGTATATCTTTTTTTTGAAGATGCTTATCATGGAATTTCCAGGGCCCTGCTGATCGTTTCTTCCGTTTCATTTATTTGCGGCAATCTTTTTACCACCTATTGCTCAGGTTTATTTTATGCCAATAGGAATTTTATGGTACCCAACTGTATAAATATTATTATTACCCTCTGCCTGATCATAGTATTGCCATTTAATGGCAGATCCATTATTCCTGCCATTAATAATGACAATTACTTTTATATTTATTTCAGTTCATTTTTTGTGCAGGGTATATGCACGGCCATTGCAGCCAAAATAAAATATATAAAGAATGGTGTACTTCAATTTTTATCAATGGCCGAATTCAGGTTGTTGTTCCGTTACTGTGCCATGGCTTTTATAAGTAACATCATCTTTTTTCTTTTATATCGCATCGATTATTTCTTTGTTGAGAGATACTGCTCAGCAGATCAGTTGGGAAATTATATCCAGGTCTCAAAACTGGTGCACCTGTTCTTTATTTTACCTACTATATTGGCAAGCGCTGTTTTTCCCATCATTGCCGGGGGACAAAAAGAAGGCATCAACCGGCTATTAACCCTTTTATCAAGATCCATATTCTTAATGTATGTACTGGCTTGTTTTGTCCTGGCATTATCCGGTAAATGGCTGTTCCCATTTGTGTTTGGAGAAAGTTTCACTGGTATGTTCCTGCCTTTTTTATGGCTGATACCGGGGATATTATCTTTATCGGGGATATACACCTTATCTGGTTATTTTGCCGGGAGGAATAGGATCAGGGTCAACATCACCGGCTCCATTTATGCGTTGAGCGTGATCCTGGCAGGAGATATTATTTTCATCCCCAGGTATGGGATCATTGCTGCTGCATGTGTCAGTAGCATTGGTTATATCGTTTACCAGGTTTATATCATTACCGTTTTTAAAAAAGAACACCCGGCTTCAGTCGCAGATTTTTTTATCTTTAGATCATCCGATTGGCTGCAAATAAAGAGCACCATTTCGGGGGCACTTAAAAAAAGTAATACCCGTTAGTGCAAATGAAAAAAAATGGAAAAGGTATTTAATTATGGTCTTGACTAAATAATTTGTATTGAAAAATGTACTGTGGTTGGTAAGTTGGTATCCTAACCGGTTGGATAAGCTTGACGGTGATTTTATTCAGCGTCATGCTAAAGCCGTTGCCCTGTTTTGTAAAGTACATGTCATCTATATTAAAAAAGATGATAGCCTGCCCGCAAATACAACTTCCACCGAAAATTACCGATCGGGCAATTTAACGGAGCAGGTCATTTATTATAATTCGTCAAGAACAGGGATGAGATTTCTGGACCGGTTTATATCCCAACTTAAATATGATCAATGCTACCGGGAAAGCATCAGGAAATATATTGCCCAAAATGGCAAACCCGACCATGTGCATGTACACGTGGCAATGAAGGCAGGACTGGCTGCTCTTTGGATAAAGAAGAAATGGAATATTCCTTTTATTGTTACAGAACATTGGACAGGTTACCATGTTCAGGCAAGCCCGTCTGTTTATAATTATGGTTTGTTATTCAGAAGAATGAACCGGAAAATATTAAAAGAAGCCGCTCTTTTTTTGCCTGTTTCCAGCAATCTTGGCGAGACGGTAAAGCAAAACTTTGTCAATATACCTTACACTGTTGTTCCCAATGTAGTTGATACCGGGTTATTTTATTTTAAACCGGTGAATCTTATAAAATTCAGGTTTATTCACGTATCCAATATGACGTACCAAAAAAATCCTGAAAACATTTTTAAAGCCTGCAGTTTATTGGAGCAAAAAGGATATGATTTTGAAATGCTGATGCTGGGCGCTAAAGATGAAATGCTCCTGCTAAAAGCAAAAGCTCACAACTTAGATGAGAGGATCGTATTTTTTAAAGACCCGGTACCGTATGCCGAAGTGGCTGTGCAAATGCAAAATTCTTCTGCATTACTTCTTTTTAGCAGGTTTGAAAATCTCCCCTGTGTTATTCTTGAAGCGCTGTGTTGCGGACTGCCGGTTATCAGCAGTGATGTAGGGGGGATCGCTGAAGTTATTGATGAAACGAATGGTATTTTGGTTGAGAACGGGAATACAGAACAACTTGTAAAAGCCATGCAACAGGTAATGGACAATTATGGGATGTATGACAGGTCGGCGATTGCAGCTAAAGCAGCCGAAAAATTTAATTACGATACTGTTGGAAATTTATATTTACATGCTTACAACAATACGCCCTGAGATATAATTTCAGGTGATTTAATATTCCTGTTTTCCGTTTTTCCGTAACATATAGAGCAATCCGGAAATTGGTCCAACAGCTAAAACCATAAACATATACCTTGGATCAATGGAGGCTGATAAATAATTCAGCAATTCAATACTGGCAATAGTGATCGAAAATCCTATGCAGGTTACGATCGTTATGATTGTTCCCTTAATTTGCACGTCAGCATATTGGGCAACCAAAGTTGAGAACATGGGTGAATCTGCTATTACAACCCACCCCCAAAAAATAAGAAAAACAACAAATGGTATAACCGGCAGAAAAAATGCCAATGGAGAAAACAGGCAGCAGCACCCTGATAAAAAAAGTGAAATAGAAGCTGTTTTTTTGACGCCAAAGATTTGTGACAAGTAACCGCTTGCTACACAGGCCAATCCTCCTGTTGCAATTATAAAAAATGATAAGGTTGAAATATTGATGACCACGGCAGGCTGTATATTTTTATAGGTTGCTAAAAGAAAAGGAACAAAGGCCCAGAATGCATACAACTCCCACATATGCCCAAAATAGCCGATTGCTGCCGAACGGAGCGGCCTGTTCTTAAAAATGCTAAAGAGCGCTTTGTAATCCAGGGATTGAATTCTTTTTTGATAAGGCCCTGCAGGAACCAGCAATAACATGCACGCACCTCCAATAATTGATAAACCTGAGGTTACATATAGAACCACCTTCCAGGGCAGGGCGGCTGTAAAGCTTTTTAACAGGTGCGGGAATCCCGTACCTACAACCAATGCACCAACTAAAAATCCCAAAGCTTTACCCAATCCTTTTTCAAAATGATCCGAAGCAATTTTCATCCCAACAGGATAAATGCCTGCTAAAAAAAAGCCGGTTAAAAAACGCATGATCAATAAACCCGTTAAGTTAACATCGATAAAAGCAAGGCATACATTTGACAGTGCTGCCAGTATTGCACTGAAAAAAAATACAGACGATGATGAAAAACGATCAGTGATCATTAATGCAGCATAGGAAAATGTTCCGGTTATAAATCCAAATTGAACAGCCGAGGTAATGTTTCCAATGGCTGATCCGGAAAGATGAAGATCTTTAACCAGGTCGGCAACTATGGCATTGCCTGCAAACCAAAGTGACGTACAAAAGAACTGTGCAATTACAATTACAGGCAAGATCCATTTTATTGTTTTGGTCATGGTTGTTTCTTGTATATCTGTTTTTATTAATAAAACTAAAGCTTTCCTGTTTTCTGCAACATTTAATTTAGAATCAAAGGTAAATGCTACTTTCGCAAAAATATTAATAACTAAAAGCATTAAAAATGAGCGATATAAAATTGACAACCGGAGAAATTCACACCAGTAAAGGGGTAATGAAGTTTGAATTATATGATGATGATGCGCCCATTGCGGCTGCAAATTTTAAAAAACTCGCCAGCGAAGGATTTTATAACGGCCTAAGTTTTCACCGGGTCATTCCCGATTTTATGATACAGGGCGGTTGCCCCAATGGTACCGGTGCCGGCGGGCCGGGCTATACCATTAACTGCGAATTGAAAGGCAGTAAACAAATTCATGATCGTGGCGTGATGTCGATGGCCCACCGCGGATTAAATACCGGCGGATCGCAATTCTTTATCTGTCATGGCAGAACAAATACAAAACACCTGGATGGGGTGCATACCTGTTTTGGAAAAATAATTGATGGCGTGGATATCATTGATGATATCAGGGGAGGAGACGTGATGGAAAAAGTTGTTATTCTTTAACAAATCGGGTAAATATTGTTTGTCACATTTTTTACACAATGCACAGGCTGTGAATAACGCCAATGCTATATTTTAGTACCTTTAACAAACTTCATTTGCTAATGGTCAACCGGTATATTTCTAAATTTTTCTTCACTGTTTCTTTAGTTGTTTTTACATCATTGCTTTCGGCGCAAACAAGTTATGTGCAGAAGATCGACAAGTCTTCTGTGTATGCAGGTATTGAAGTAGGATCAAAAGGCGTTAAAATGAGTTTGCTCGAGATCAATTCAAATGATAAAGAAAGCAGGTCATACAATGTGATGAAGGATACATCCATCAACACAGATTTTATTTCTTTTACACAACCCACTTACCTGGCCACCCTCAATGCATTGAATAAATTATATGAAATTGCAACGGTTGACTTTAAGATACCTGCCAACCACGTTTTTACAGCAGTTAGCAGTGGCGTAAATATCCAGGCAGTAAAAGAAAATAAACTAAACTGGATCGAACAGTTGATAGGCGCCTTTAAATTTAATTACAATGAACCCGACAGGAAAGTTACCGTGATCGATGTGGTGGAAGAAGCCCGCTTGTCACACCTCGGGATCGTGCCGGACTCCAGGCGATACAATACTTTTTTGATTGATATTGGAAGTGGAAATACAAAGGGCGGATATTTTCCCAATGGCAATACAAAGACATTTAAACTTTTTCAATTAAGCTGGGGTACAAAAAGTACAAGCAATGCAACTGATAAGCGTGCCGATGGGAATAACAGCATCGAAAATTTCAACAAAAATTTAAACAGGATACTTAGTAGTGCAGAAAATGCAGAGATCGCCTATGCTGTAAATGAAAGTGGTTCTTATCCATTGAGCGATAATGTTGCTTTCAGCGGAGGTATTGCCTGGGCATTGGCGACTTTAATGTATCCCGAGTTAATAGACAATGCTGTTGTACCGGTTAGTTATGATGAGGTAGTAAAGTTCAATGAAAGGATATTGAACAGCTATGCTACCCTGTCTGATTTTTATATAGTTAAATCACTAACAGATAATACCATCGATGCTGAAGCCGTTGGCAAAGCTGTAAAGAATGTAAATAAGGTTTTTGACCAGAAGGCCATGCTCGCCGGCACCGGTTTGTTATTGAAGATCATGCGCCAGTTTGAAAGTGTGAATGAAAGAAAGAATTTTTATTTCGTCAGGAACGGTGCAGTAGGCTGGATCACTGCATACGTAAATCAAAATTTTACTAACTGATATTTTATCCACGTTCTTTAAATTACTAAAGAAAAACCCTGAACAGCGATGAGAGATTCTAAATCCTTATTATTACTCCTGGTTTCATTACTGCTGGTTTTGGTGTCATTTGGTTTATTGTGGACATGGGGTTACCGCTTTTATAATAAAAATGATGTAGCAAAAGTTGAGACCAGGACTGTTACATTGGATTCTGCTGCTATCGCAAATAATATCCGCGACTCATTGCAAAACGAGTATAACGCTACTTTACATGACCTGGATGTGCAGCTTGATTCTACTTTGGCCAATACCGATTCACTAAAAAATGAACTGGATATTAAGCTAAGTGAGTTTTACAGGCTGCGTAATGAGATCATCGCCATTTTAAAGAACAGGAATGGGGGAAATGATTTCAAAGTAGCTAAACAAAAGATCGGTGAATTACAGAATAAGGTGCAGGATTTCAGGGATAAGAATGCAGATGTTGAAAATGAGAACAATAAACTGAATGCTGTTTTAACCCAGCTTGATAACAGCAATAATAAAGGGGGTACAAATGCAAAGCCAGCCGTTACCGGTAATAAGCCCGCAGCAGAAAGATCAAATACTGCCTTCCAGGTCTTTTCGGCTTCTGATCTTAAGTTTTTGGCTTTGTCCGTTAACAACGATGACGAAACAGAAACGAGTAGCGCAGAAAGAACAAATAAACTTACCGGTTCATTTACCGTGATGAACTTTAACAGCCAGCTTACAAATGCAGAAATGCTGGTTGTGATACTGCAACCCAATGGACGTGTTTTTAAAACATCAGACTGGGAGTCGGGCACTTTTAATACTCCGGAAGGCAAAAAAGTGTACTCTTATAAGATCAATTTCAATTATTCAAAGGGTGAAGCAAAGAGGCTTCTTTTTTCTTTGAAAGCCGCAAATTTAACTCAGGGCAATTATACGATGCAGGTTTATTACAATGGATCAATGATCGCAAGAATGGTTAAGACCCTCTCTTAGAAGCCCTTACTTACGCTTAGAAAAAATTCTACAACTTAAAAGTAAACATACCTACAATCGTGGTTGATTTTTGTCTGCATCTTTGCACTGTTAATATTTGAACCCGTTTTTATATATCCGATCCTTATGATTTCCAATCATGTTCAAGCATGAGATAACTATGAAAAACCTTCTTTCCGGAAGGTTTTTTCTTTTATAGAATGGCCTGGAAGGAAATCTTGCTATTTTAGCTCCATGAAAGCAGCATCCATTCACGAACTCAAATCAGAATTAAGCAATACCCCGGCAGAGCAGTTGGTAGAACTATGTGTCCGCTTGGCTAAATTTAAAAAGGAGAACAAGGAATTGTTGACCTACCTGTTGTTTGAAGCCTTTGATGAAAATGCTTATATAGAGAATATTAAAACGGAGATGACGGCCGAGTTTGAAGAGATCAATCTGTCAAGTCTTTATTTCGTTAAAAAAAGTTTACGGAAGATACTCAGGATGCTGAACAAATTCATCCGCTATACCGGTTCTACCGAAACTGAAGTGCTGTTATTACTGTTTTTCTGTAAAACACTTAAAGACTCCGGTATTCCGTTTGAAAAGAATGCAGTGATCAGGAACATGTACCAGAATCAAATAAAGAAAATTGCAAAGTCCATCGCCACTATGCATGAAGACTTGCAATATGAATATGTAAAAGAATTGGAGCAACTGTATTGATATAAAGAAATGTTCTTAACTTAAGTTGCACTTAAATTAGTGAGTTGTCTGCCTCTGACAGCTTTTTAAACTGAGACACTACCAAACCCAGCTGCATATAACAGTCTGTCAAAAATTTCGTACATTCAAAATAAAAATATGCCCAGATCTAAAACACGAAAGAACCATCACGATTACCGGCCACCGGCCAATGCGTTGAAAGCAAAAAAAAATAAAAGTGCCGTAAGCATAGGGATCGTTTTCTTTGCTATTATAGGCATTGGAATAGCATATTTTGCTGCGGGTTCAACTTCGCTTTGGTTGTTGTGGGTGTTTGGCGGGGCTATTATCGGGTCAATAGGCGGATATTATTTTGGCCGCCAGATCGATAAGTCCTTCACCAAAAAATAAAATATAGCTGCATGTAAAATTCACTGCCGGCTCACTTACCCACATTCAGCAAAAAAAACTGTGGAAATGATTAAGCAGCCATACTTGCATTTTGATGAACTAAGTATTACTTTGGTTTGTGTTCTTTTTACACCTAAACAAAAACTAAACTTATGGACATCAAAAAATTGCTCTTTGGCGGCATCGCCGGTGGCGTTGCTTTCTTTCTTTTGGGTTGGCTTATTTACGGAATGTTATTAATGAATTTCATGAACAGCCATCCCGGCACTGCAGGAAATGTCATGAGGCCGGAACCTGATTTTATGTACCTGATCATAGGTAACCTGGCAATGGGCCTTTTATTGGCCTATATTTTTCTAAAGGGCAATGTAAATTCAATGGGGGGCGGATTTGTAACAGGTGGTATTGTTGGTTTACTTATGGCGGTTGGCTCCAACTGTGTTATGTATGCAACAACAAATATAACCAGTAAAACTGCAATGGCTGCTGATGTTGCTGCCGAGACGGTCATGTTTGCAATTACAGGCGCCATAATAGGTATGGTAATGGGTATGGGTAAAAAGACTGCCTGATCGTAACAACTTATTCCTTCATTACAGGAACCTGTAAATTCTGAAAACAGACCATCCTGTGATGAAGGTTTTTTATTTTTAATATGATCAAAAAAAAATTTAATTAGATACTCTGGTTATATTAGCATAGCTTTGCCCTGTACATTAACGCTGTGAGCACACAGTACAGGATTGATTCAATTATTACAAAGTTTTCTCCCCGTAACAGTTTTCTCGTCTTTTTAAGTTTGCTTCCTACATTACTGCACAGGTATTTTATTTATTTTATTTTAATTATTAAGTTTTATGAACATTTATGTTTCAAATTTGAGCTTTAACACCAGCGATGCTGAGTTAAGCGAACTTTTTTCAGCTTTCGGCGAAGTTTCTTCTGCTAAAGTTATTACTGACAGGGAAACCGGAAGATCACGTGGTTTTGGTTTTGTTGAAATGCCTTCTGAAGATGAAGGAAAAGACGCAATGTTGGGTCTTAACAACAAAGAAGTTGAAGGTCGTGCAATGTCTGTTTCAGTAGCTAAAGAAAGAGAAGAAAGAAGTAGCAACGGCGGTGGAAACCGTGGTGGTTACTCTAACAACCGCAATGGCGGTGGTGGTGGAAGATGGTAATTTTTAAATAACTAACTTTCTATAAAGAGCTCAGTAATGAGCTCTTTTTTTGTGCCTGAT
>JBDSXS010000167.1:0-11801 GCA_039926045.1 Ferruginibacter sp. | reverse complement strand
CAATGATCTTTTCGGCAGGCGTATTCCAGAAAATGCTGTAGGTATTTGGAATAACAATTGTCATCATTGTATTATTATCTACATCATATTTACGCAGGATCTCCGGGTCGCTTAAAACCTTCATGACTGACACTGAATCACATTCAAAATTTGCTGCAATTTTTTTGGCGAGGTCTTCTTTTAATCTAAGTTTATTAATAACCAGTTGCACAGGAGATTGATTACCCGCACGCAGCATCCTGAGTAAGCTGAGAACGCTGGGGCCTTTTTTTATTAGATAGCGGCCCGCCTTAACTTTTTGAGGATATTTTAATTGTTTGGATACGAGGTCGAAAAAAAAAATGTTGCCAATGATCTTCTGATCTACCAGAGACTGTTTTACATCGCTGTAAACGGATCCTGTTTTGATATAAAAATATTTGTTTTCCGGTGTCGAAACTGTTGGGCCAAAAACCTGCCAGGCAGCATAGCCTCCAACTAAACATATGATGAGGAGGAGCCCTAAAATTATTTTTTTCTTCATGGTAAGCAAAGTAAAACTTCCGATGTATGGGTTTTTAATATCACAAATGTATGCAATCGGAATGTACCAAATGCCAACGCCCGGGCCCGGCACAGAATTTCAGCCTGGCTACAATTCCTCCAAATGAAATTCTATTGGTATCAAAAAACCCCGTCGGTTAGCGACGGGGTTCAATAAAAATTGCAAAATATTATTTTTTGTTGGTATCAACCCCGGCAGGTGTAGCTGTATTAGCTGGTGCCGGTGGAGTTACTTTTGAATTTACGTCTTCCATCAAATTTTTATTGGGAGCAGTACCCGTTCCTTCTTTTGGAATAAAGGCGGGTGAAACGATACAAAGAATACCAACAATGGCTGCAAATAACCAGGTGCCTTTTTCAAGTACATCGGTTGTTTGTTTAACACCCATTATCTGGTTGCCAAAACCACCAAAACTACTGGATAAACCACCACCTTTTGGGTTCTGTATCAATACGATCATTCCTAAGATCACAGAGGCAATAATCACTAAAATTCCAAATAAAACTAACATATTATATCCCTTTTAAGTTTTCTATTTTGGCTGCAAAGTAAGTGCTTTTGGCAGGATTGAGCAAACTTAATTTTTGGTATACTTCGCTGGCTTTGCTTAGTTTACCCTGCCTGGCAAATACTTCGGCCATGGATTCGGTTAAAACCTCAGCATCGGTATTGCTGTTTTCAGCCAGGGTTTGTATATTTCCATCGGTTTCAACGGCTCTTTCAGTCTCATCAGGCACATGTACTTTTTTCATTATTTTAAGCCATTCGGTAAAACTTTTAAGTTGTTTGCCCAGTTTATCAGCCGTTTGTACCTCATCAGATAATTTAATACCCTGCGATGCGAAATAATCCACTATATGCATGGGTTCAAAAAGCATGGCTTCATCCAGGTTCGTTTTCTCCTGCGGCATTTTCAATACTATTTTCATGGGCTCGATCTCTGTTTCCACAGCTTCTTCCGCGGCATCGGTATCATCGGGCGCATCAGCAGCCGGTTCAGGAATAGGCTCAACAGTTTTTATTGCTTCAGGAGCAATGATCTCTTTCAAAGGTAGTGCGTCAGGGGAGAATTCATTGGACCGATGCAGTTGAAAATTTAACCAATATGGGTTGTTGAAAAGTATATTCGTTTTCAGCGCCTGTTTTTCAAAAAACTCTGTATTCTCTGTTGTCTTTTGTAAAAGAAAAAATTGTGCAGGCGTAAAATACGGATGCCTGGCTGTAAGTTCTTTCAAAAAACTTTCACTCTCCGGCTCCGAAAAATTCCTGTCAAACAGTGTTTCAAAAATGGTTGTGTTATGCTGCATGATACAAATCTATAATTGCATTACCAGTTAGAAAAAATCTTATTAAAAATGGCATCGGTGAGGTTCCTGGAAATCTCATCGCCTTTTGATTGTTCAACCTGCGACAGGCTCAGGTTAGCATCAAAGTCAACACTGTAAGTTACATCAGCTTCAAAATTCTTTGTTTCATCCAGTGTGTTCTTAAATATAAGGTGAAAGGTAGCTGTTAAACGGTTAAGACTGGTATTGTTATTGGTGATACCTGTTGTACTGGTAAAATATTGCGAAACAAAACCACTGATATCATAGTGAGCATCATCCTCATTCGTTTGGCGAAGCCTGGTGGTACTGATTATTTTTTGTTTTAATTTTTCCGTCAGCTGCGGGCTCAGTTGCGGATTTTTGTAATCTGCTTTATTCTCAAAATAATTTACCCTGAAGGTTTTTACTTCTGTAGGTAAACTAACATCTTTAAAACCGTATTTGCAGGTAGCCTGAATGCAAATAGCTGCAAGGAGCAAGCCACAAGCCAGGTACCAGCGATGCAGTTTCTTCTTCCTTGTAGCTAGAAGCTCGTGGCTTATAGCTTTCTTCTTACTCTTCAATATCATACTCTTTTAATTTACGGTAAAGTGTTCTTTCACTTATGCCCAGATCCAGCGAAGCATCTTTACGTTTTCCCTTATGCTTCTTTAATGCTTTAATAATGAGTTCTTTTTCTTTGTCAACAATGCTCAATGATTCTTCTACGTCCTCATGGTGGTCTATCCCATCTGCATGATGCTGGATGAAAACAGGTTTTGAAGATGCATTTGAAGGGTTGTTATTCAGTTCTGTAAAGGATTGGTCATTATAAACCGGTGCGTGTTGAGCTATGTTCGGGTTTTGTAAAAGATCGAAGAACATCTTCTTCAGTTCGTTCACATCTTTTTTCATGTCGAAGAAAAGTTTATACAGGATCTCTCTTTCATTGGCAAATTCCGACTGGCTAACCGAACCTGCAGCGCCTGCCAATACCGGCAAGCGTGAATAATTGTGTTCGGGTAAAAAACCTTTCATAACATTTGCATTGATCGTTTTATCCTGGCTGAGTACCGAGATCTGTTCTGCAATATTCTTCAATTCACGCACATTACCTGGCCAGGGGTAACTAATTAACACATCTTTTGCCCCTTCATCCAGTTGCACCGGCGTGCCTTTATAGCGGTCAGAAAAATCGGTAACAAATTTCCTGAACAGTAAATAAATATCTTCCTTTCTTTCCCTTAATGCCGGAACCCTGATGGGTACTGTATTTAGACGGTAATACAGGTCTTCCCTGAACCTGTTGGTGTGGGTATATTCTATCAGTTCTTTATTAGTTGCAGCAATAACCCGCACATCTGTTTTTTGCACTTTACTGCTTCCTACACGTATGTATTCTCCTGCTTCAAGCACACGTAATAAACGGGCCTGTGTGCCTAATGGTAATTCACCGATCTCATCTAAAAAGATAGTGCCGCCATTTACGGTTTCAAAATAACCTTTGCGGCTGTCAACTGCCCCGGTAAAAGAACCTTTCTCGTGGCCAAATAATTCCGAATCAATTGTTCCTTCGGGAATAGCACCGCAGTTAACGGCAATGAAGGGGTTGTGTTTCCTGGCGCTTAATGCATGAATGATCTGTGAGAATACTTCTTTACCCACGCCGCTTTCTCCATTGATGAGTACACTCAGATCGGTATTGGCTACCTGTACTGCTATATTTAAAGCATGGTTCAGAGCAGATGAATTCCCGATGATACCGAAACGGTTTTTTATTGATTGTAGTTCCATAAGCCCCCTAACCCCCAAAGGGGGAATTTTAGATTAAGAATTTTATTAGTTTTTTTCTATTATGCTTCCAATTAGTGTTCCTGCTGTGCAGGAAGAAATAAAAACTTCAGCATATTCTCCCGGTTTCAAATTGCCTTTTGCAAACACCACTACTTTATTCTGATCCGTTCTGCCAAACAGGTCGTTCTCACTTTTTTTAGATGGGCCTTCAATAAGTACTTTACGTGTTTTGCCAACTTCTTTTTGCATGGCCTGCAAAGAGTGGCCACGATAGAGGTCAACCATTTCCTGCAACCTCCGCTTTTTTACTTCCAGCGGAACATCATCTTCAAATCTCCTGGCTGCCAGTGTTCCAGGCCTTTCGGAATAAAAATACATGTAGGCCAGGTCGTATTTGCAATACTCCATCAGGCTTAATGATTGCAGGTGATCTTCTTCTGTTTCAGTACAAAAACCCGTGATCATATCTGTTGATACACCGCAATCGGGGATCAGTTCCCTGATACGGTTCACTTTGGCGATGTACCATTCCCTGCTATAGGTTCTGTTCATCATTTGTAAAACACGGCTGCTGCCACTTTGTACAGGCAGGTGAATATAGTTGCAGATGTTCTCGTATTTCACAATAGTGTGCAACACATCATCTGTAATATCTTTTGGATGGGAAGTTGAGAAACGCACACGCAGCAGGGGAGAGATCAGGGCAACTTTTTCTAATAACATTGCGAAAGTCACGGCCCCCCCGCCCCCCGAAGGGGGGATCTTAGCAGTCTGCGAATTCAATGTGCTGTTTGAATTCGCAGAGTCTTCAAAAGCCCCTCCTTCGGAGGGGTTTGGGGAGGCATAGTAGCTGTCAACATTTTGTCCCAGCAGGGTTACTTCCCGGTAACCATCTTCAAATAAAGTTTTGCATTCGTTGATGATGGATGCAGCATCACGGCTTCGTTCTCTCCCTCTTGTAAACGGTACCACACAAAATGAACACATATTGTTACAGCCACGCATAATGCTTACAAATGCTGTAACACCATTGCTGTTTAAACGGATGGGAGCAATATCGGCATAGGTTTCATCACGGCTCAATAATACATTCACGCCTTTTTGCCCGGTTTCGGCTCCTTCTATCAGGCCGGGTAAACTGCGGTAGGAATCGGGGCCAACAACGATATCAACCAACTTCTCTTCTTCAATGAATTTAGCTTTTAAGCGCTCGGCCATACAGCCCAATACGCCTACTAAAAGGCCAGGCCTTTCTTTTTTTATGCTTCTGAATTCGGTGAGGCGTTTTCTTACCGTGGTTTCTGCTTTTTCACGGATCGAACAGGTGTTTATAAAGATGAGATCAGCTTCGCGGTAATTATTTGTTGCGCCAAAACCATTTTCAAGTAAAATAGATGCCACTACCTCGCTGTCGGCAAAGTTCATGGCACAACCATAACTTTCAATATAAAAATGCTTTTTGAAAGTATTTGTATCGCTTACAAAGGGGGCAAATGCCTCTCCCTGCCTTGCTTCGTCATGTTGTTTATTTGTAACCAGGTCCAACATCAATTGCCAATTTTTTAAGAGGAGCAAAGATAGTTAAAAGCGGGGAGATTGTGACAGGATGGCAGAAGCTTTTAGGTGCATGTGTTCCATAATTAATGTATTTCCCAGATTCTGTCTTTAATAGACTAAATTTACATGCTTTACATCTTTCATTTCCTCCATTCTCAGTCCTAAGGTATTTAGAAGAATTAAATTCAGCGCCGGTATCATGAGTAATAATCTATACATCGTTCGTCATGGAAAAATGTTGATCGAGGAAAGAAATAAGCCCGATTACCTGCACTTATCAAAAGAGGGGTTAGATTTTGGATTATTCCTGGATAATTATTTTAAAGACATTTATTTTGATCACATACTCTACCAATCCATTGATGTAAAAACATCCGATCCTTATAACCGTTGCCGCAATACCATCAGGGGGACCAAGGGCATTAAGAGCGAGTTTGATAAAACGCATTTAAGCAAAATATTTGAAGACATTAACAAGGAAGTGAATGGCAGGCAAAATGTATTACTCTGTTTCAGGACCGAAGCTTTTAATGTCATCAGCAATATTGTAGGTACAGATTCTGACGAATATTTTAATAAGGATTACAACCGCATATTTCATTTTAGTTTTAGCGGCAATAATTACAGTTTTGTGAAGAAGGTGAATACGGAGGAGAAGTAAAAATTAAACGCCATATTTTAAAGCAATATGAAAGCCTGTGCATATCTTGTACAGGCTTTTTTAATGGTTGGCTAAATAAAAACATGATATGACGACATCTCCCAGGCAGTATCCATTCTACTTCAAGAGCACGGTTATTATTTTTGGCCTTGTATTGATCAGCTATGCGCTGTTTAATTTAAGCGACATATTAGCGCCGATCGCTTTTTCTTTTATTATTGCTATTTTATTGAACCCGCTTGTAAATAAATTACAACAAAAGGGAGTGAAAAAAGTGCTGGCCATTTCCATTGCATTAACATTGGCTATCGTGTGCGTTGCCGGCATCTTATATTTTATTTCGTCTCAACTGATGAATTTCGGAGATAACCTGCCGCAATTAAAAGTGAAATTCAATGAACATTTTAAAGACATACAGGACTGGATCGCCAAGAATTTTAAAATATCATTGAAAAAGCAACTACAGATGATCAATGATGCCACATCAGGAAGCCAGGCATTGTTGGGGAAAACACTTGGAAGCGCTTTTGGTATACTTGGCTTTTTTGTGCTGGTGCCCATCTACGTTTTCCTGTTGCTGTATTATAAAACGCTAATGATCAATTTTCTTCATGAGGTTTTTGCAGAAAAAAATTCAGATAAGGTATCTGCTATATTGGGCGAAACAAAAACAGCCATACAGCGGTATATGGTGGGTTTACTGCTGGAAGCGTTTGTGGTGGCCATACTTAATTCTATTGCCTTATTACTTTGTGGTGTTGAGTACGCTATTTTACTGGGGGTGATCGGCGCTTTGTTGAATATGCTTCCCTACATTGGTGGAATAGTTGCCATTGCTTTACCCGTGCTGATCTCTGCGGTGACCAAGGATGGTTTTACAACTCCCATAGCGATCATTGTTTCGTATAGTTTGATCCAGTTCATAGATAATAATTTCCTGGTACCTTTTTTGGTTTCCTCAAGGGTAAAGATCAATGCATTCTTTTCCATTGTTATCGTGCTTTTGGGTGGGGCTTTGTGGGGTATATCCGGTATGTTCCTGTCTATTCCTTTTTTAGCGATATTAAAAATAATATTTGACCGCATACCTGAAATGAAACCCTGGGGTAAATTGTTAGGCGATGAAATTCCAACCCGTCATAAAGGAGAGATCTGGACCAGGAAAAGAAATAAAGCAGCTGCTGCTGAGAAAGTGGCGGAAAATAGTAAATCATAACCTATTCGTTTTGAAGGAATAGTTTGTATAGTTCCGGTTAGTAGCAAGAGGTAAGAAGTCTCTTCCAGGTAAGTTTCAGTAATATTCACAGAACTATTGTAGAAAAATAGATTTTTCTGTACCTTGAAAGCACTATTCACTATAAAACTTAATGTTATGAAATTTTTTCTTTTTATAACCGCCTTCTTATTGACCAGCATCGTAACAGTTGCAGGAAATGATAAAATAAAGAATCACCGGTCCGGAACACCACTTGAGGGTAATATGTATTTTTCCAACCAGCCCTTTACAAATTCCAATACCAACAGTAAAAAAAGTTTTACCTCTGCAGAAGATATTTATGGGAGGATAGAACTGTCTTCAGCTACTATTAAAGAAGCTTTCAAGCTCAATGATGAAGATCAGGGCCTGGCTTCGCTACAGGTGAGTATCACTGTCTCCAAAGCCGGGGGCAACCACAACGTGGTTCACTCGGATAGATACTATGCACTGCTTAATGATCAATTCAGGAATACCAACGCATTCAATTTCGATGTTTTACCGGAGGGGTCAAAAGCAACAACGGTGTATTCCCTGGTGAATAATTTTGCTGCGGGCCTGGGACATTTCCCTTTGTCTTCCGAGGTAGGTTATGCACAATTACCCGATGGGAATTATAAAGTGAGCATTAAAATTTTTATGGAGTCAAAAAACACGTATGGTTCTTCTCAAAGCGAGGATAAATGGCCTACGATTGAAGGTGAATTCGATTTTAACTTCAAAGAAGATGATTATGCAAGGATCGAGAAGAATGCAAAAGAGGGATCCGACCTGGCCCTGGCTAATGCTTTTCGCTACGATAAAATGCCCGCGGTGTTTTCAAACCCGGGTAAACTGACAGACCCTGGTGCAACCAGCGCCAAGATAGCTTCAATACTGAAAAGAGACCTGCCTGACAGGCAGATCATCAAATGGGTTGCAGAAACCTATAACGGAACGTACTGGTCAATTGCTAAAGATGAGATCGGTATTCCCAAGTATAAATATTTCAATCCACATATCTGGATGGCTTATAAAAGCGGTGGCAAATGTTATGTTGGTTTTGTAACGCTTCGCCAGGTTTATTCGGGTGGAGGAACTTATGCTGCACTTGCTGTTGCCTGGACAACGACCAAGGATGATAAACCGATCGATTGCAGTAAGGTAAAATAATGATTGAAGTAAACTGTTATTTAGAATTTAGGAATAAATAAACGCTTCAATATTCAGGTTAATTAACATAGTTAGGGGCCACACATTTTTGCCAATACTCAACTATTATCTTCACCATACTTTTTAACTCTTGAAAACTCGAAGGTTTAATAAAAAATCCTTGAATAGATTTTGAGTAAGCTGTTACAATATCTTCTTTTGAAGCACTTGTTGTAAAAAATAAGTAAGGGATAGTTTTCAATCGTATATCCTCGTTTTCATGAATTTGCATTCTAAGCTGTATGCCATTTAGCTTTGGCATATTTATATCAGAAAAAACAATGAAAGGCTCTATTTTATTTTCGGTCAAAAAGGTAAGTGCTTCTTGCCCGTCATTTAAAAAAATAATTTCATTTTCATAATTAAGTGCTTTAAATACTTGGCTGAATATTTCTTGATCATCCATGTCATCTTCAATGACGATAATGGGTCCGTTCTTATTCATTTATTTTGTTTAAAAGTTTAATCTTCAATCTATACCAGGGTTGATCAAAATCCTCAACTCCCCATCAACTTATTCTTCTGTGCCAAATATTCTTCCTGTGTTATAGCACCCCTTTGCATCAGCTCAAAAAGTTTATGAAGTTCATCGGCTATCATTTGTTGTGATGCCTGCCCACCGGGGTTTGTACGTGCAATGGCTTCGGCTAATTGTGTGGCCTGGTTGCTGATCTGCAGTTTTTTATATTCTTCCTGGGCGTGGGTAATGGTATCTTTCAATAATTTGGGATGATGAATGAGCACATATTTTGTTTCGCCCATTTCGGCTGCAGTTTGTATATCAACATTGCCAAAACCAAAGAGGCGGCCCCAGATGCTTTGATCGTACTCAACATTATTTATTTTATCTAAAGGGCTTTCTTTTGAGTAACGGGTTAAAAAACCGGTCTCGTCCACGACCCTTACACTGGTAACACACCAGAGGTTGTGCCGCCAATTCACATATTCAAGCAGGGGGTAAAGTGCGGCTACCAAAACAATGATCCACACCGTGGTGGTACTGCCCAGCCACCAGAATAAAAGGATGGTCAGTAATAACCAGGCAAAAAAAGGCAGCACCAGTCTTATCCAATGCTGCCTTGTGATCAATAATATCTTTTCGTCTTTTTTTAGGTCTGTTCTCATACATATGCTGGTTAAATGCAAAGCAATGTACAAAAATTGAATCGTTACTACAAAAGCTCATTTGAGAGTTGCAATTTGGCCCCCCTCTCTCTTAAGGAGAGGGGATGGGGGTGAGGTTACCAGATCCTCACCCTCAAACTATCTGCCCTGTACATTTTATCGCCGGGTTTGATATTAAAGGTTGTATAAAATTCATCCACATCCACAAAAGGCCCGTTAACCCTGTATTTGCCGGGACTGTGTACATCGGTCAGTAAGCGGCTTCTTAACTGTTCTTCACGCTGGTGGCCAAGCCAACCCAATGCATAACCCATAAAATAACGTTGCATGGGTGTAAGTCCACTGATGAGTTTATTTTCCTTGTATTGCGCTGTTTTTTTAAAGGCTTCAATACCCAGTAATATACCGCCGAGGTCTGCTATATTTTCACCCAGCGATGCTTTACCATTTATATGATACCCCTTTATAGGTTCAAATTCATTAAATTGGTTTACCATTACGTCGGCCCTTTTGTTAAATGCTGCTTCATCAGTTTTCGTCCACCAGCTAACGAGGTTTCCCTTTTCATCAAATTGTCTTCCTTCATCATCAAAGCCATGGGTGATCTCATGGCCAATAGTGCTGGCACCACCATAGCCATATACCACTGCGTCATCCAGTTCTTCATCACGGTAACCCGGCACGGTAAAAATACCTGCGGGTAAAACGATCTCGTTGTTGCTTGGATTGTAATAAGCATTATAGGTTTGTGGATACATATCCCATTCATCCCTGTCAACCGGTTTGCCCAATTTGTTGTAATTGTAATTATGCCACCAAAGATTTGCATTCATATAATTTTTGGCAAAGCTTTCTTTGCCGATCTCCATGGAAGAAAAATCTTTCCATTTATCCGGGTATCCTACTTTACTTTTTACAGCAGCCAGTTTGATATAGGCTTTTTGCTTCGTGCTGTCGCTCATCCAGTCAAGTTTGGCAATGCGGTCTTTTAATGCAGCTCTTATATCTTCCACCATTTTGGTGTAACGCTGTTTTGCTTTTTCGTCAAAAAATTCTTTTACATACAACTGTCCAAGCATTTCACCCATCGCACCTTCTTCCATTTGTATGGCACGTTTCCATCTTGGCCTTCTTTCTTTGGCGCCGCTGAATAATTTACCATAATTGAATGCTGCAACACCATAAGCATCGGGCAGCACGGGCGACAGGTCGCTGATGAGATTAAATTTTACATATTGCTTCCAGTCACTGATGGGCGTTTTTACCAGTACATCATTTAATGCTTTGAAAAATTCGGGCTGGCCCACAATTACCGAATCAACTTTTTGTACACCTGTATTTTGTAAATAAGAAACCCAGTCAATATTACCGGCCATATTACGCAGGTCAGTAATGGCCATTTTGTTATAGTTCTTATATGGGTCACGCAGGTCTTCAATCTTACGGGAAGCTTTGGCCAGTTTGGTTTCCAGCGCAAGGATATTTTTAGCAGCAATAGCAGCAGTCGTTGCATCTTCGCCAGACATGGTCAAAATAAGCGTCATGTATTTTACATATTCATTGCGGATATTGATGGTGGCAGAATCTGTTTTAAAATAATATTCTCGTTCCGGCAACCCCAGGCCTCCCTGCGAAAGATTGTATGCCATCACATCGCTTTTCTTTGCATCCTGGTAAACAGCATCATTGAATAAAGTATTGGATCCGATCTTTTTTAATTCAGATACGGTATTTAACAACGACTTAGTATCCGTTATAGCATTTACCTTATCCAGCAAAGGCTGAATGGGTTTTAACCCTTCGGCTTCAACCTTTGCACTATCCATGGCCATCGTCCAGAAGTCGCCGATCTTTTGATCGCTGGTTCCTTTAGCTGCATTGGCTTTTGCAGCTTTTTCGGAGATCTCCCTCAGGCGTTTCAGGTTCTCTTCAATAACAAGGTTGCCAATGCCCCAGGCAGACTGTTCACCGGGAATGGGATTTTTTTTGATCCATCCGCCATTGGCGTATTCAAAAAAGTCGGCGCCGGGACTAACCGTGCTGTCTAAATTGGCAGCCAGTATATCAGGTTTTGTGGTTGAGGATGAGGATGAGGATGAGGATTGATCATTAGTGTTACAGGAGATCACCCAGGTAATGATCACGAAAGCAAAGAATATTTTTTTCATGTAAAATTATTTATCAATAAATATAAAGAATGATTTTGTAGCGGGGGATGTTTTTTGACAGGCGGCTGATTATAAAGTGCCACGGTTCCTGTCTTATGAACCGGCCTGGTGAGAAATTCTCAATAAACAATGTTCAATACTCAATATTCAAATTGAGGGCATGATTAAGCCGGGTGCTGCTCTCGTTGAGTATTGATAG
>JBDSXS010000166.1:0-45303 GCA_039926045.1 Ferruginibacter sp. | reverse complement strand
TTACTGCTAAGAAAAAGCCTGAGGCAAAGAAGGCTGTTAAAGCTGCTGTGAAAAAAGTGGTGAAAAAAGCAACTCCTGCAAAAAAAGCAGTAAAGAAGGCCGTGAAAGCTACTGTAAAAAAAGTAGCAAAGAAAGCTGCTCCCGCAAAAAAGGCAATTAAGAAAGTGGTGAAAAAAGCAGCTCCTGTAAAAAAAGCAGTAAAGAAGGTTGTGAAGAAAGTAGTAAAAAAAGTTACACGTAAGAAATAAGACTGCTTATTTCAAGCTTCGTTTTTTTACGCCTGTAAAACTAAGTTTAACCGGCAGGATAAAACCTTTCTTATCAAAAAATAACTCTTCGATACAGGTGGCCCTGTTATTGGCAGCCGTTTCTCCAAGCGGCCTGCGATGGTAAACAATATACCAAAGGTCGTGCTTTGCATCATGCATGATAGAATGGTGGCCTGCGCCGGTTGCAACTGCAGAGTCCTGCTGTAATATTTTTCCAACTCTTGCAAAAGGACCAAATGGAGAATCGGCCATTGCATAAGCAACTGAATAACCAGGTCCTGTCCAGCCACCTTCGCTCCACATAAAATAATATTTGCCGTTCCGTACAAACATGAAAGGGCCTTCTACATAATGCTGGGGCGTTATTTCTTTAAACATAGATCCGTCATTAAAAGCTAAAATGCAGGTAAAATCATTTTTCAGCTTTGCGATATTGCAATGTTGCCACCCACCGTAAATAATATAATACTGCCCGTCGGTATCTTTAAACACAAACTGGTCGATTGGTTGTGCCCCGTTATAAAATTTACCGATCAACGGTTTACCGATATGATCTTTGAAAGGGCCTTGAGGATCATCAGCAACTGCTACACCAATACCGCCATATTCATTATCATTTTGAATATCGTTGGCGGCAAAAAACAAATAATATTTTTTATCTTTTTCAACAATGGCCGGTGCCCACATGGCCCGCCTTGCCCATTTAACAGCTGTGGTATCCAGTATATGTTCATGCTTAGTCCAGCTTATCAGGTCGGGCGATGAAAAGGCGTCAAAGAAAACCTGTTTGTTATACACATCAGAATAAGTGGGATATATCCAGTATTGGTTTTTGAAAATGGCCGCTTCGGGATCAGCATACCAGCCTTTAATGATGGGGTTGCCTGATGTTGAGGGCTGATCTTGTGCCTGCAACTGACCCGCAGTTGCACATAACAAAATAATGCTGTAATAAAAATGTTTCATGCTGTAATATAAAAATTTTAGCCCGATCGGCTTTTAAAAATTGCCTGGATAAAATTGGTACGCATTGTGCTAATCAAATACTATATGAAATCAACTTCTTAATCTTAAAATGATATAGTATGAAATGGATTGGCAGCAGGGGCAGTTCAAATGTGGAAGACCGCAGGGGCATTAGCGGCGGGGGTTTGGCAACCGGCGGAGGTGTAGTAGGCGTTATCGTTTACCTTCTTTATTCTCTTTTAAGCGGGGGAGATATTGATCCCAGCCGTATACCTACAATTTCGAAGCAGGTAAATCAAAGAGCGCTGACACCCGAAGAACAAAAGGCTGATGAAGAAAGGGCCGCGTTTGTAAAAGTGGTACTGGCCGAAACGGAAGATGTATGGAATAGGCTCTATGCAGATGCCGGTAAGCGGTATACCGAACCCACCCTGGTATTATTCCGGGATGCTGTTTCTTCTGCCTGTGGTAATGCCAGTTCTGCTTCAGGGCCATTCTATTGTCCGTCAGATAGTAAGCTTTATATAGATCTTTCATTTTACCAGGATCTGCAAACGCGTTTTAATGCTCCGGGCGATTTTGCTATGGCATATGTGGTAGCGCACGAAGTGGGGCATCACATACAGAACCTAAACGGAACCGCGGAAAAAATAAGCCGCCTTCGTGGGCAGGCTGGAGAGGCTGAAGCAAACCGCTATTCGGTGATGATGGAATTACAGGCTGATTTCTACGCAGGCATATGGGCACATTATGCACAAAAAATGAAAAATATACTTGATGTAGGAGATATTGATGAAGCCCTTAATGCAGCAAATGAAATTGGAGATGACAGGTTGCAAAGACAATCTACCGGCGAAGTAGTGCCGGATGCTTTTACACACGGCACTTCGGCACAAAGGATGTACTGGTTTAAAAAAGGTTATGAAACAGGAGATTTAAAACAAGGGAATACTTTCAATGATCCCGGATTGTGATATTAACAGCAAGAAAAACGCCCTGCATGAAAACATACAGGGCATTTTGCACGCTGCAATTCATGGCTGTGCTTTATTGGTGTTTGCAAAAACAACTGATGCCAGCTGCCTGCCTTTTGGTAATTCGCTTGATGAATAGTAAACCTTAAAAGATGTATTGCCATTCTTTTGCAGGCTCATCAGGTCCTGCATGGTACAGTTCATATCTCCAACAGGGGTTGGCACATCTGTAAATTTGAAGGTCTTTATAGTAACATCATTCCCGTCTTTGATGGTAATAATCCTGTTCTTCCCTACCCGTCCGCAATGATAATACCTGAAAGTTATTTTGTCGGTGGGTAATGTTTTGCTGAGCTTCAGCACATTCACCTTGTCCATATCGCCGCCATATTTTTGCAATACGGTTTTGCCGTTCACTAATATTTCAAATCCTTCGCCACCATTTGGTGAAAAAGAAAGTAGGGTTGCCGCAACGGCAAGCAGTGCAAATACTTTACTGATGATCGTTCTCATGACTTATAATTTTTATTGTGAAGAAATAAACAGAACCGTTTGTCTGTTTTATCAATACAAAGAAAATACAGCTCCATGCAGATGAGAAATCAGTTTGACGAAATGAAGTGTATGCTTGATGTGTTACAATAAAACAGGGAATTCCTGGAAAGATAATTGCCTGGTTGGATATAATATTTCCTGCAGATCATTCCCTGCCCTGGTCAGGGTTAAATATTCTTGACAATAAAACATACAATTCAGGGTGCTTTTCTTTCAGCAGATCGGGGCGTTCAAAAAAGTATTCAGACACAACAGCAAAAAATTCTGCTTCGTTGGTGGCGCCATAGTGGTTGATATCTGAATCGTTCTCATAGATCTCTGTTATTTTCTGCCGCATCAGTTGCAGCCATGGCCTGATGTACTTTTTATCAAGCAGGGCTTCGGGCAAGCCGTCTATCTCACCATCGCTTTTATCAAGCAGGTGTACAAATTCATGAATGGCGGTATTATTTTTTCCGGTCTCGTTGCTGAAAGCCTGTCTCAATTCAAACTGTGATAAGATCATCACCTGGTTCATGGCGCCGCTGCCCACCATGCCAAGTATGTTGCGGCCTTCGCCCTGTTGTTGAAATTCATGATCAAATGAATCGGGGTAAAGCAATACTTCATTTAAATTATGATACTTCCATCCCGGGAAATTAAAAATGGGTATAATGGCGCTGGCTGCGATCAATACCCTGTCAATTTCTTCAACGGTTGTTTTAACCCCGGTAATTTTTACCTGTGTTAAAAAATCTGCGGCACGTTCTTCAAACTCGGTTTGTTTGGTTTTATCTAACTGCTGGTAAAACGGAACCTCCTCTTCCAATATTTTTATAAGTTGTACAGGTATGGGGTCAGTTACCGTGATCTTCTTTTTTTGTAAGAACTTAACTGCAAATAAAATTGCAAGGATAAAAATGATGAGGATTAAAAGTTGCATAGATGTAAAAAAATAAACTTAATTTTTTGTTTTGCAAAATCCGGCATATAAAAGTTGTCTGCCAGAGCTTGTCGAAGGCGGGTTTACATGTAAAGAGAGATTCATTAATAGTTCATCGCCTTCGACAAGCTCTGGCTGACAATAAAATAATTATAGCATTATTTCTTTGGCGATCTTTTAATGGGCTTGCCATATTTTTTCATCATCCTGTCTTTCTTCTTTACTATATAATTCACTTTGCTGTTCTTAGCCGATTTTTCATGAAATGCCGGGCCGCTTTCTTCCTTCTTCGGAATTTTTAACTGGATGGTCTTCATGTATACCTTGGGCTTCTCATCTTCGGTCAGTTCATCAGAGATGATAAGGCCCTGGGGCAATGGAGCTAAAGGTATTGGCTGCTTCATCAGGGTTTCAATAGCTTCCTGCAAAGGTTTTTCTTTTTCCGTGATAAAACTGATGGCGATACCTTTTTTATCTGCCCTGCCTGTACGGCCAATGCGGTGAATATAATTTTCGGGCACTTCGGGTACATCAAAATTGATCACATGCGTTACTTCAGAAATGTCGATGCCCCTGGCCACAATATCCGTTGCAATGATGAACCGGTACACCCCTTCATGAAATTGCTTTACGGTATTAAAACGGTGGTTCTGTTCTTTGTTTGAATGTATCACGCCTGCTGTTCCCGGGAATTTTGCTTCCAGCTGTTCATACAGGTCATCGGCTAATTTTTTGGTGGCAACAAATACCAAAACCTTGGTCATGCTTTCATCTTCAGTAAGTAACAGGTGAAGCAGGTTTACCTTGGTATAAAAATTGGGCACTGCATAATAAGACTGTTCAATATTTTCAAGCGGCGTACCGGTGGGTGCGGCTTCCACTCTCTCCGGGTTATTGAAGTAGGTATCCATCAAAGCTTCCACTTCATCTGTTATGGTAGCAGAAAATAAAAGGTTCTGCCTTTTGGAAGGTATTAGGTCAAGTATATTTTTTATCTGGGTCCTGAAACCAAGGTTCAGCATCTCATCCATCTCATCAATGACCAGTTTTTTTATGGCCTTTGTTTTAAATGCCCCGTTCACTATAAGATCATATAACCTGCCGGGCGTTGCTACCAGCACGTCTGCGCCGTTCTGCAGATCCTTCCACTGCGTATTGATATTTACGCCACCATAAACGCCTACCGCACTTACGCTCATATAAGTGGTCAATTCATTTACAGATTCAACTACCTGTGCTACCAGTTCCCTGGTAGGTACAATGATGAGGATCTGGGGATTTTTATCCTTGCTGAATTTCCATAACCTGAGCAGGGGCAGCAGGTAAGCAAAAGTTTTGCCGGTACCGGTTTGTGCAATACCACAAACATCCCTGCCACTCATCACGATCGGGAAAACCCTGTACTGTATGGTAGTTGGATTGGTATAACCCCGTTCTTCCAATGCATTGAGTAAAGCTGCACTTAAGTTTAAATCACTAAATGTCATATATAAATAATCTGCTGCGAAGGTAGTTTTTAATTATTTGGAGATGGATTATACCCACCGTCACTTATTTCTTACTCCGGTAAGAGCAGCTGCCTTGGTTTTTATTTATTATTTTCACTTCCTTTAAAGCACATAGAAAATACATATGCCCATCATTCAAAGTATATCCCGGTTTGTACGAACATTGGTTGTTCCCTTCAGCACTGCATCCAATATAAGTAAACAGAAAAATTTCATTAAAAAGCATATTGATCCGGAACTGGAAAAAGCAAAAAAATCGGGAGACGGCAGCCTGGATGAAAATGATTACAAAAAAATAACCGGTTATTATGGCCTGGCCGTTCCGGCAATTTTAGGCGAAGCTTTTTGTGCACTTCGTGGAGATTCTATGACGGATAATGAAAGAATGGCCAGTACCTGCCAGGGTGCCATGACGGGATTGGGAGATGATTTTTTTGATAAGCAAAGGCTGTCGGACCAAGGCGTAAAAGATTTTATTGAAAAGCCAGAACTGTTTATAGGCAACAGCAGCAGCGAAAGACTTTTCCTTGATTTTTATAAAACAGCATTGGCCAATGCGCCACAACGGGCACAAATGCAGCAGCAGATCTTTAAAGTGTTCCAGGCACAGCTGCTCAGCAAACAACAGGATAGCCCCGGATTATCTTACGAAATAATAAAAGACATTACCATCCGTAAAGGGGCCGAGTCATTGCTTTATTACAGAACGGCTTTTGAGCACCCTGTAAAGAACGGGGAAGAAAAAATGCTTTATGCCCTCGGAGGTTTAATGCAGTTAAGCAATGATATTTTTGACGTGTACAAAGACCATCAAAGCGGGGTAAGCACTTTGGTGACCACAGCCACTAAAATAAAAGAGCTCCGTTTTTATTATTCGGCGCTGCTGCAAACAGGAAAGGAAGCGGCATTGAGATCGGGCTATCCTAAAAAAAATGTAAGAAAATTCATACGCATTATTTCCATTGGAATTTTCAGCCGTTGTTATGTTTGTCTTGACCAGCTGGAAAAAAATGAGAAAAGAACTAACGGTGTTTTTGATCTAAAAGCCTATCTCAGAAAAGACCTGGTCTGTGATATGGATACGACAGGCAATAAATTAAGGTCGCTCGGATATCACTTTAAAATCTCGAAATAGAACCGTTTATTTTATCGCAGTTCAGCAAGCTGCTTTCTTATCAGATCCGCTTCAAAACCCTTTTGCATTAAGTGGTCCTGCAGTTTTTTGTTTTTGATAAAAATATTCTTCTCGGGCTTCAGCGTTTTTAATTTTTGCTCAACCAGTTTTTCCAAAGTTTGATTGTATTCCTGTTCATCAATGCCCGCCAGGGCTTTTTTAATACAATATTCACTTACCTGTTTTTGTTTAAGGGCATATTTGATCTTAATCCTGCCCCATTGTTTTATCCCGAACTTCCCTCCCGCAAACTGGATGGCAAATCTTTCTTCATTCAGATAATTTTCGCTGATGAGTTCACTCAGTAATTCATCAACATCCTGTTTATGCAACCCAAAACCATATAGTTTTTCTTTTACTTCGCTGTGGCTGCGTTCCTGGTAGGTGCAATATTGTTTTGCTTTTTGCAGGGCTTCCTCTCTTAAAAGATATTTGTTGTTCATCTGGATACAAAAATAGGATGGGTGATTATAAAAAACTAATCAAAAGAGCACTCTTGGTAATGTCTAAATGATTGTGAAATATTAACTTAAAAAAATTATCTTCATGGCAGAAATCTTTATTGATGATTTTTATATTTTTTGTACATGCTCATTTTGATATTCAACTATGAATTATTGTAAACCTTCATTTTTTATAGCTCTGCTCTTCTTTGCATTAACAATTCAGGCGCAACCATCTGAAACTCCTTTTAAGATCAATACGCTGACTTTTAATCCAGCAACTTTATTATGGTATACTGCTCCGGCAAAAAAATGGGAAGAAGCCCTGCCGGTAGGTAATGGCCGCCTGGGTGCCATGGTATTTGGAAAAAATGGCGAAGAACGCATTCAGTTAAATGAAGAAACTTACTGGTCAGGGGGGCCTTATTCAACAGTGGTAAAAGGTGGTTATAAAGTGTTGCCTGAAATACAAAAACTGGTATTCGAAGAAAAATACTTAGCCGCTCACAATTTATTCGGAAGAAACTTAATGGGCTACCCCGTTGAACAAATGAAATATCAATGCCTGGCTAATCTTCATTTATTTTTTAAAAATCAGGATAGCATTACTGATTATAAAAGATGGCTCGACCTGGAAACCGGGATTACAGGTGTTACTTATATTTCCGGTGGGATCACTTATAAAAGAGAAGTGCTTGCATCGGCACCTGACCAGGTAATCGTTATGCACATAACAGCGGATAAGCCCGGCAGTATCTCTTTTACTGCAAATCTCAGGGGAGAAAGAAATCAAACACATTCCAATTATGCAACTGATTATTTTAAAATGGATCCCCATGGCAGGGATGGATTAATACTTGCAGGAAAGTCTGCTGACTATATGGGGGTAGAAGGAAAGATTAGGTATGAAGCAAGGGTAAAGGCTGTACCGGATGGAGGCAACATGAAAACAGATGATGTAAATCTGATTATTGAAAATGCAAATTCGGTAACAATCTATTTTGCAGCAGCCACCAATTTTGTGAATTACAAGGATGTAAGTGCAGATCAGCATCAAAGAGTAACAACTTATTTCAAAGCTATTGAAGATAAAAATTACAATAGCATCTTTGCATCGGCTATTGCAGATCATAAAAAATATTTCGACCGGGTTTCGTTACAATTATCAAATACTAAAAATTCTTTCTTGCCTACACCGGAACGGGTTAAAAAAATACAAACCGAACCCGACCCTTCGATGGCCGCATTGAGTTATCAATTCGGCAGGTACCTGATGATTGGTTCATCAAGACCCGGCACTGAGCCTGCTAACCTGCAGGGTATCTGGAATGATAATATGAATCCTGCCTGGGATTCGAAATATACAACCAACATTAATACCCAGATGAATTACTGGGCTGTAGAGAGTGGCAACCTTTCTGAATGTGCCGAGCCTTTGGTTCGATTAATAAAAGAAATAACAGACCAGGGCACACAGGTTGCCCGCGAACATTATGGCGCAAGAGGATGGGTGCTGCATCAGAATACAGATATATGGAGAGTGGCTGCACCAATGGATGGCCCCACCTGGGGAACATTTACAGTAGGTGGTGCATGGCTCTGCACACATTTGTGGGAGCATTATCAATACACAATGGATAAAAGTTTTCTAAAAGAAACTTTTCCGTTGATAGAAGGTTCTGTGCAATTCTTTATGGATTTTTTAGTGCCGCACCCCAATGGAAAATGGTTAGTCACGAATCCTTCTACTTCGCCCGAAAACTTTCCGGATGGAGGTGGCAACAAGCCCTATTTTGATGAAGTAACAGGGGGATTTCGGGAAGGCACCACAATATGTGCCGGCTCATCTATTGATATGCAGATTTTATACGATCTCTTTGGTTATTATATTGAAGCCGCAAAAGTTTTAGGAAAAGAAACTGCTTTTATTGAACAGGTTAAAACAGCGAGGGAAAAATTAGTACCCCCGCAAATAGGTAAGGATGGTTCTTTACAGGAATGGGCCGATGATTGGAAATCGCTGGAAAAAAATCACCGGCATTTTTCACATATGTATGGATTATACCCCGGCAAAGTGTTGTACGAAAAAAGAACGCCCGCATTGATTGAATCTTATATAAAGGTTTTGGAAGAAAGAGGGGATGCATCAACAGGTTTTTCAAGAGCATGGAAAATGGCTTTATGGGCAAGGCTGAATGATGGTAACCGGGCTAATAAAATTTATAAAGGCTATTTAAAAGAGCAGAGCTGTACTTCGATGTTTGCATTATGCGGCAGATCTTTACAGGTAGATGGCAACTTTGGTGTTACCGCAGCGGTTACCGAAATGCTGATGCAATCGCATGATGGATCTATAAAATTATTACCTGCTTTACCTGATGAGTGGAGTGAGGGTGAATTTAGAGGCCTTTGTGCAAGGGGCGGTTTTGAACTTGATTTTACCTGGAAAAATAAAAAGCTGATACAGCTTAAAATACTATCAAAGGCCGGAGAAAATTGCAGAATTGAATTTAAACCGGGTATAAAAATCAGCAGTAATGGCAAGCGTGTTAACTTTGAAAAACTTCCGGGTGGCAATATTGAATTTAAAACATCGAAAGGCGCTGTTTATTTGGTTGAACAATTATAACTACAATTTTTTAAGTGAGCGTCAGTTCAAGTCATTCTTAAAATGAAACCACTTAGCACACAATAGAAAGAAGTTACAGAATCCTAAGCAAAAATCTTTGTAGTACCTGAATGCCTGCCTGCGGAAAATCAGGTGTGGTGCAAAGTAATTACAGCTTGATTTATCCCTGGTAGTCCTTTTTTTAAAATAAAACCTATAATATGAACCGTAAACTTTCTTTTGCACTGATTTTTATCATCGCAGTATTTTGTAGCAACAACAGCTTTGCTCAAAATAAAAAATTAACACTGGAAGATATTTATTCCAATGATTTATACCGGGCAAAAGGTTTTGGACAAATAAGGTGGATGAAGGATAACAGAGGCTACTCTACGCTGGAAACTAATACAGAGGCAAAAGGAAGTGATATTGTAGTATATGATGCAGAAAGCGGAACAAGAAAAGTTTTGGTTAATGCCAGGCAACTGATCCCCCCAGGATCAAACAAACCATTGTCCATTGCCAATTATATCTGGAGCAATGATAACAACAAACTATTGATTTTCACCAATACCCGTAAAGTGTGGCGGCAAAATTCGAGAGGCGATTATTGGGTACTCAATCTCGCAAATGGAAAGCTAACGCAATTAGGCAGGCGGCTTGAAACAGCCACGCTCATGTTTTGTAAATTTTCGCCCGATGGCGGAAGAGTAGCGTATGTAAGCAACCTGAATATTTATGCAGAAGATATTACAAGCGGCGCAATAACTCAGTTAACAAAAGATGGCGGCAATAATATCATCAACGGAACATTTGATTGGGTGTATGAAGAAGAGCTGGGCGACCTTGATGGTTTTCGCTGGAGCCCCGATGGAAAGAATATTGCTTACTGGCAATCGGATACAAAAGGAGTTGGAACATTTTATATGATCAACAATGTTGATTCTAATTATTCAAAACCAATTCCCTTGCCTTATCCAAAAGTTGGCACAGCAAATTCTGCCGTTAAAGTTGGTGTCATCTCTGCAACCGGCGGAAAAACAAAATGGTTTGCCATACCCGGCGATCCCCGCAATAATTATTTAGCCAGGATGGATTATATACCGGGCTCGGATGAAGTGATGATACAGCAATTAAACCGACTGCAAAACACCAACACCGTTTGGGTAGGCAATACAAAAACCATGTCGCTTAAGAATATTCTTACTGATAAAGACAGCGCCTTTCTGGATATACATGATAATATTGTTTGGCTCGATAATACAAAAGCTTTTACCTGGACCAGCGAAAAAGATGGCTGGATGCATTTGTATAAAGTATCGCGTGATGGAAAAGAAATGAAGCTCATCACCAAAGGAAATTTTGATGTGGTAAATATAAACTGTATTGATCCTGTGAGCGGTTTTGTATATTATATTGCTTCACCTGAAAACTTTACACAACGGTACCTGTACCGCAGCAGGCTGGATGGAAGTGGAGAGGCAGAAAGGGTTTCGCCTGCAAATTTAGCCGGTCAGCATAATTACCAAATCTCTGCCGATGCAAAATTTGCCATTCATAGTTTTGAGAATGCAACAACGCCCAGGCGCATCGCACTTATCAATCTGAGTACACACAAAGAAATAAAATTACTGGAAGACAATGCTGCATTAAAAGCAAAAATGAATGAACTGGGTTTGCGGAATAAAGAATTTTTTAAAGTAGATATCGGTGATGTGGTCCTTGATGCGTGGATGATAAAACCAATCAGTTTTGATGGGCAAAAAAAATACCCGCTCTTAATTCATGTGTATGGAGAGCCTGCTGGTTCTACTGTCCAGGATAACTGGGGCACCGGTGATAATCTCTGGCATCAATACCTGAGTAATCAACTGGGTTATATAATCATCAGCATAGATAACCGTGGTACCCGTGTACCCCGGGGCCGTGATTTTAGAAAAAGTATCTACCGCCAGATAGGTTTGCTCGCTGCTGATGACCAGGCGAAGGCGGCTAAAAAAATTATTGAAACATATACTTTTATTGATGAAAAACGTGTTGGCATCTGGGGCTGGAGCGGTGGCGGACAAATGACTTTGCATTGTATGTTCCGTCATGCCGATGTTTATAAAACCGGTATAGCTGTTTCCTTTGTGGCGTTACAAACATTGTATGATAATATTTACCAGGAGCGCTACATGGGTTTACCAAACGATAATGTAGTTGGCTACAGGGATGGTTCTCCTTTAACACATGCCGGTAAATTAGAGGGCAGCCTTATGATCATTCATGGTACCGGAGATGACAATGTGCATTACCAGAATTTTGAAATGCTGGCCAATGAATTGATAAAAAACAATAAATTATTTACCATGTTGTCTTACCCGATGAGGGACCATAGTATCAGCCAGGGAAAAAACACAACACTGCACATGCGCCGCAGTATGGAAAAATTCTGGAAGGATAATTTGTAGTTACCACAAAGACTGTTTAGTCGTGTTTTTTTATTTTTACGGTAAAAAAGTAATTTGTAACTTAACAATCAATATGAGTACATATCCCAGTATATTTAATGATGTTATTGGCCCGGTAATGCGTGGTCCATCCAGTTCTCATTGCGCTGCATCTTTACGCATTGCCCGTTTATGCAGAGACCTGATGGATGAAAACATCAAAGACATTTTAATAGAATTTGACCCCAATGGTTCATTGGCCACCACACACAAAAGCCAGGGATCGGATATGGGATTGTTTGGTGGTTTTTTAGGATGGGAAGCCCATGATGAACGATTGCCTGAATCTGAAAAATACATTGTTACTGCCGGTATTAATGTTACCATTGATATTATTGATATCGGCAATTGTCATCCAAACCTGTATAAAATAACCTTACATAATACTAAAGAAACAAGAAAGCTCATGGCCATTTCTACCGGCGGTGGTATGATAGAAGTAATTGCCATTGATGATGTAGCTGTTTCCATGGCTGGAGATTATTTTGAAACATTAATTTATTGTAAAGAGCCCGAAAATATCATTGCATTTTTAAAAGCTTCCATAAAATATGATGAATTAGAGTTTCATACAGGCGAGATCTCTTTTATTGAAATTAAATCGCAGGCTTTTTTAGATGAAGTTATTTACAAAGAGTTGCAGACAATGGAAGGGGTTTTGTTTATCAAACAACTGCAACCCGTTTTACCTGTAATGGCCAGGAAAAACTTAAAAGTGCCATTTATTACCTGCACCGAAATGATGGAATACAATGCAGGTAAAAATAAAGCCCTTTGGGAACTGGCGGTTGATTACGAAATGGCTAGAGGAAATATTGCTGCCACTGAAGTTTTTGAAAAGATGAGAAGCATTGTTCAAATCATGGGTAATGCAATTGAGCTGGGTTTAAAAGGTACACATTATGAGGATCGCATTTTAGGAAGTCAGTCTTTACAGTTTAAAGAAAACCTGGAAGCTGGTAAATTAGTTGGTGGAGAAATCAACAACCTTATCATCATGTATGTAAGTGCTATGATGGAAGTAAAAAGTTCGATGGGTGTTATAGTTGCAGCACCCACTGCCGGCAGTTGTGGTGCCTTACCAGGCGCCTTGTTTGGTACAGCACATTCCATGCAGCTCCACGAAGATGAATTGGTGAAGGGTATGTTGTCTGCGGGATTGATTGGTGTGTTCATTGCAGCACATGCAACTTTTGCGGCAGAAGTGGGCGGTTGTATGGCCGAAACCGGATCGGGCGGAGGGATGGCAGCAGCAGCTATTGTAGAAATGAAAGGCGGCACTTTGCAACAATCCATTGCGGCTGCTTCATTGGCATTACAAAATTCACTGGGCATTATCTGCGATCCCATTGGCAACCGGGTGGAGGCTCCCTGTTTGGGAAGAAATGTAATGGCGGCAACCAATGCCATATCCTGCGCTAATATGGCCTTATCAAATTACGAACAACTTATCCCTTTAGATGAAGTAATAGAAACCATGAAAGCTGTTGGAGATCAGATTCATCACACACTGCGTTGCACCAATCTCGGCGGACTTTCCATCACCAATGCTGCAAAAAAAATTGAAGCTATGCTGGAAGAAGTTCCGGGTAAATTTTTTAAGAGTTGTTGATGTGATGTCCTTTACGGCTCTGCCACCAGGCAGGTTTACAGGAAAAATTATTTTTTAGATCAGGCTGTCAATTACCATCCTGAGGTTTGCCTTTTGGAGGCTTAACAGTTTTATGCTTTGCTTTATCCGGGTCAACAAAAAATATGATCGGTTCACTCCTGCCTTCACCATTGCCATCTGTTCTTACGATTGGCAACCCTGCTTTATCAAGCGTTTGAATGGTCCAGATAAATGCCGGGATCTTTGCGCTGTCGCTTTCATTGGATATAAAAGACAATTGCGGCTGCCAAATAAACTGTGTAGCGGCTAAAATTTCTTTATCTAGCACCGGTTGATTACTTCTTAATGCCTGCACCGGGCTTTGTGTTGGCAACACTTCAAAAACCTGGATGCGGTAAGTAACCGGTGATGTCTGCCTCGGCACAACAGGTGTCCACCTGAATGTTATGGCTGTTTGTGCTCTTTTTCCATCCAGTATTTCTTCATTGTATGGTTTCATTAAGATTGGCAATTGTGTTGTTGCCAGGTAAAAGTTCTTACACTGCACTTCTCCCAGCGGTACGTAATCTGTGGGGCGTACCGGTTGCGTACAAATGGTATAATTATCTGCAGGCAGCTTACCGGTCCTTTGCAAAGATGTTTTGTATTTTCCTGTAAAGACCATGTACTCCAGGGGCATTACATCATTAGCAACCAGTATAGTTGTACCTGTGGGATTTGGCGTAAATACAGGTGTTTTGGCCAGGTCGGCTGTGGCTATAACAGTACCATCCAGTAATTTTATTTCTGTCTTTATTTTAAACGGGCCGGCTATTGATCCGGGTGCACTTACGATCAATACAAGCACTTCTCGTCTGTCACCCCATTCCGATAATTGTGCAGGTGGCTGTGCGTTCACTACTAAGTTTGAAGTTAGTTGCGCCATTCCTGCTGCGAAAATAAAAATGGCTATTACGGTAAATAATATTTTTTTCATGTTATTTTTCTTTTTTTGTATCGAAGCGATATTGAAAACCTGTACGGCAGGTGGTTTCTACATAATTAGCCCCATTGGGTATTATTTCATTTCCGTATTTAAAATAGTTGGTGGTTAAAAATGTATTCCAGCTCAGTTTTTTCGTTAATTTAAGATCAACATTGCACGAAGCAATTAAATTATTGCTGTTGCTGAAACTGTTGAGCTTACCCAAAGTGTATTGCAACTGTCCACGTAACCTCATTTTCTTTTTTACTGCCTGCATACTTAATGCTGTGCTTAAAGTAGCCAATGTGATCTTAGCCCCGGGCACGTCATTATAAAAATATAAAATACTGAAATCGGGTGCTATATCTTTCTCCAGGTAAGTAGGCACATAGGTAAGCAAGGCTGTGTGCGTATTGTTTGATGTGGTAAGACCGGTGATCACATCACGTTCATCATATTTACTGTAATTATAACTCATACTCAACAGGTGAATTATCTTTTTACCCGTCCATGAAAATGTCGGGTTGATACCAAGATCATTACTTACATTTTTTATGCCATAAGGGTTCATACCGCTGGCGGCTTGAAAACCAAAATTATTATAGTTCACATTTAAGCTGAAATTATCATTGAACTGAGTATACCAGTTGAGGTTGCCGATAAATTGTTTTGCTTTAAGTGCCGTATTGCCCACATTATTTACCCGCTGTCCCAAACTGGCCACGATATTCATTTTATTTTTCCAGGCATTTACCCGCGTGTTAAGTGTATAATCCAACTTGTCGCTTTGCAAAAATGGATAGCCAATGGTTTGAAAACCTGCACCAAGGTATTTAACCGTTACCCCAAGATCAAAATTGGTTGATTTTTTTCCAACTGATGCCTGGGCTGCATAGTCGGTTAAGGTAGATGTGTGTGCTTCAATAAATGGCTTCAGACTTTTTATAAAAGGACTTAACGGGGTCGCCAGGTCTTTGGTAAATGTTGATTGGGCGCCTTCTGCTTTAAAATAAAATCCCTTGTCAAGGTACAGGTCAGATACCAGGCTTATCACAATGCCTTCCTGCGGCCTGATGGTAAGCGGTGGTGGTGCTGCAGAAGTTGGCACGTCTTTTCCTTTTGCAAAATTCACTGCAAATAAATACTTGCCTTCTTTTTCTGTTCCGATCTGTGCCATCCAGTTCTTACGCTTGTATGCGCCGGTAACTGTTGGCGGACCGGCTATATAATTAATTCCCTGCTGGGATATGCCGGTAAAGAATTTGAACAGGAGTGTCTTTGGCCTCAGGTCGAAGCCAACACCAAACACACCTATATCACCGGTCGACAGGTCCGAGTATTTCAAATACTGTGTACCCAACTGTAGTTCGGCCCATTTATATTTTGGATTGATGCCAAAGCTATTCATGGGGTTGGTGATGAACTGTCCAAAACTTGGCTTTTTTATCCCTGCATACGGGCCCGCAAAATTGGTGGGTATTGCAGCAAAATTAAAATTGAACGGCAGGCTGAAATTTTTACCAAATTTAAAATTAGGCATGAAATTAAAGCGTACCTGGTTCCATGGTTTTCGGGGCTGATACCCTGTCCAGCCCGATGGCCTTCGGTTAAGGCCATAACCTTCATAAGAGATACCCATGGTGCCGCTGATATTTAATTTTTCTTTGGCTTTGTCTTTTAGGTCCTGTGCAAATGATGTGCTGCAAAACATGCCCAGGAAAAGGCAGCTGGTTATTATTTTTTTTGTCATCATAAAAATCGGTTTGGGTTTAACCATTTTTTTTCACGCAAAGGGCGCTAAGAAGCAAAGGCCGTCAAGGTTTTTGTTTTCTTTGCTCCTTTGCGTTCTTTGCGGGAAATTGTCTTAATTTATTTTTTCTTTATCACAAAATCAAAACAGGCGATCACTTCGCATTCTTTGCAATCATTATCACGGAAAGTAAACTTCACACAGATCTTACCTTTCAACTCACAACAATCAATGGCAGGCACCGGCGGTAAAATAAAGTTCATGCCAATGTTGGTACCGTTGGGTATACTGATCGGCAACCCGTTATTCCAGATCACTTCTCTCGGATTTTGATAGGCCCCTGCACCGGCTACTGTAAATGACAATACTGTTGTTCCACCGTACATGGTGATTTTTCCCGGTACAACACCAATATTCCCTGCAGATGCAACGCTTGCCCAGGTGAATGGAAGGTTAACACATTTCATACACTCTTTCTTATAATTATCATCAATGGTATAGCTTATTACATTGGCTCTTACCTCGGTGATATTTGCCGATGCCAAACCATTGATGGTAAATGTTTCTGAAACCAAGGTTGCATTAGGTACCTGTATATAATCATATTTAACTGTGCCGGTTGTTGCGGTAATATCATACGGGCAACAATTTTCTATACACTCTGTTTTAAACTTAATTACACAGCTATCGCAGATCGTATTACCGCACCAACCGTAGATGGTTAATGTGTAAGTACCGTTTAGAAGTGGTGTAAATGTAAGTGGTAATGTACCTGTTTGTGGTAAGCCGCTTGGTGGTTGTAATGAGTATGTAACCGCAGCATTACAGTTTGCATCGGCACATACATAATTGGCATTGACCGTGATCGGTTTTTTACATTTTACATCATACTGGTCACCACACTTGAACGACTTGGTATTATTTTCTATGGTAACCGTTTTTTCGCCCCACTTGCTGCCCTTACAACTACATTCAATACATTTTACCTCAAACTTAATGATACAGGTATCGCAGATCTTGTCGCCGCACCAGCCATACATGGTAAGTACATAGGTACCGCTTAGCGTGGGTGTAAAATTAAGCGGAGGCGGCATGCTTCCCGTTATAGGGGAGCCACTCGGCGGCTGCAAACTATAAGTAACTTTGCCGGCACATGCAGTATCCTTGCAGATAAAAGCCGTGTTGATGCTATAAGGTTTATTACAATCCAGCTTATAGGTTTTATCGCAATTCAAATTAAGGCCATTAGGTCCTATAATAATAGCTTTAGGGTCTGTTGTTTTTGCCAATGCAGGGTCATCGGGGTTCTTATCCGTTTTTCCTTTGGTTAAAATTATCTTATCCCATTTACTTTCAGCACAACCACAGGAATCACATTTCTTAATGAACAGGTTATACATTCCTGAAGTATCGGTGCAACCGTTATAGGTAACAACGATTGAAATATTATTCATACCATACACCAACGGAGGAATATTGGCCAGTAGGTTTAGTACCAGGCCGGTATAGATCGGGGTTCCGTAATTTCCGTTTAAGAACCACTGAACGGTGTAGCCGCCGGGCACAATGGGGCCTCCCAAAGCCAATGGTGGTATAATGGAATCATAATCACAAATGGTATCACATCCAATAGGGAATAAAATGGTTGATGGCCTGGGATTCACCATTCCTGCAAAAGCAGTGCTGAAACAACCATATACATTATCTGTAACTGTAACCATATACATACCGGGCAGGGAGGTGCTCATAAACTGGCCGGTGGCTCCGTTACTCCACTGGTAAATAAAGGCCGGATTATAAGGCGTAACCTGGAATGTATGCAGCGTACCTGCACACATGGTGCCGGTTGAAGTTGTGGTAACAGTCACAACAGGTGTATTGCCAACCACCACGCAGAAAGTATCACGGGCCACACAACCGGTGATGTTATCAGTAGCTGTAATAACATAACTGTAATTGCCGACTGTATTAACAGTAATATTCAAGTCGTAAACATTCGATAGCGCAGTATTATTTCCCTGCAATGTCCATACATATGTTGTGTTGGGATCATTTATTGAATTATATAAATAAACATTGGCAACACCGCCACTCATACAGGCAACGGTATTTCCCAAAATATTCGCTACTGGTTTGGGGTGATTAAATACATAAGTGAGCACCGACTTAACTGCACAACCACCACTGGCTGTATTTGCAATTACATAATAGGTGCCAATAGCGCTTGTTGTATAGGTGTTGGAAGCCCCGCTTTGTACCAACACATTGTTATGATACCAATCGTATGTTGTAAATGCGCCCGTTGCTGTAATAGTAGCCGATGCACCAGGGCATATCATCTGCAATGGCGTAATGGTTAATATCGGCGGAGCAATTACAGTAATGGGTACTGAGAAATTTGCTTTACAACCCAGGGCATTACTTACTGTTAAAGTAATGGTAGGATTAGTTGGCACCAATCCAAAAGTATGCGTAGTGTTTTGTAAAGATGAAGTGTAAGTATCACCAAAATTCCACAGGTAATTCGACATACCACCAGGTGCACTCAGCGCTACAGGCGAGCCTGCACATACAGGAGTAGGGGCAGTAAATGTTGCTGATGGAAGTGTAATAGTTACAGGCAATGTTATCGTTGCGGTACATGCATTGCAGCTTGATGTTACTGTAAGCGTAACATTATATGTACCCGATGCGCTGACAGTAAGCACAGGGCTTGCCGCTGCAGGGTTGGAAAAGGTTACGCTACCCGGACCGGTTGCACTCCATGCATAAGCTGTGATACTGCATCCTGAAATTACCGTTGACAGGTTATTGAGATAAACCGTATCGCAATGAACGCTTGAACCAAAATTTGCTGCAATGGGAACTACATAATGAATGGTATCAATAAGCCTGCAAATATGTGGTGTAGGTGGTGGCGGACAATTCACATCACAATAAGCAGATACCACATATACGCCTACAGCTGTGTAAGTATGAGTTGGTGTAAATCCGCCGCTGGTTGTTGTTGAATACGTTCCCCCATCACCAAAGTTCCAGTGAATACCCGAGTTTAAAGAGTGCGGTGATGAAAAACTATACACCGCAGAGAACATGGTATTATTACAAAGATTGGTTGGTGGCCCGATATTTAATGATGCTGATAAAACTGTTGCATCAAATAAATTTTCATGGGGGCCGGCTTTATTAGCATCATTATTAATTAAAGCTGGGGCAAAAGAAAAATCACAATTTGGACCCGGATCACATGTTATGGTATCAATAATGATCGTGTTGGAAGTATCTTTACAGTTACCACATTTTACGATCTGGTAATAACTTCCAATAGTGGTTACGTTCAACGGGTTATTTACCGGTGAAGGGCCTCCAATTCCTACATTATTCTTAAACCATTGGAAAGTACAGGCTCCTGCTGCTGCAGAAAATAAAGTAACATTAATAGGTTCGGTTGGACAATAGATCAATTTATTATTTGCACTGATCGTTACATTCGGTAGATGCTCTCTTGGAATAAAAATACCGCCATAACCACTGCATTGTGTCGGGCATTTTACTTCGTAGTAACCATAGGTGGTTGCAACATAGGTTGCTAATGTAGCGCCAGGGAGGGCAACTCCATTAAGATACCACTGGTAACAAGGCAAGGCCGGGCTAACCGAAAGCGTTACACCGGGTAATGTGCAAAGGCTTCCTGATCTTGTAACAGTAACATTGGGTGGTGTAGTAATGGTTACCGGGAAATTAACCGGTGCATAATTACAAACTACCACCTGCACATTTGCGGTGGTGGTACCTGGTGATACAGCTCCGCTCCATAAAACAGATATCTGGTTCGTACCCTGGCCGCCGGTTATTGTTCCTGCAGCTGCAGGATTAATTGTCCAGGTATAACTTCCTGCCGGTAATCCCCCGCTTGCTGTATACAATGGGTTAGGAATTTGGTCACGGCATACTGCAGCCGTTCCGGTAATTGTTACCGCTGGTATATTTGTTATTGGTGATAATAGTTTTGTTGCAGTACATCCTTTTACCGTTTGTGAGACAGTTATTGAATGCGGCCCGGCTCCTGTCCATTGCACAATTGCTGAATCATTATTTGCGCCCATCTGCGAAATCACTGCTCCTCCTGAAGATGGCGTCCATAAAAATGGGCCAACCATATTACTGCTTACACTGTAAGTATAATATGAACCGGGGCAAACACTTGTAGGACCGGTTATATTACTTAATACAGGAGTAGCATTTACTACAACATTGATCACGGCATTTGGATTACAGTATAATCCTGCATTTGCTGCTGTTGCAGTAATGGTATAATTTCCTGCAACGGTCCAGGTAACAGCAATACCAGTTACATTGGTCATCGATCCCCCAACAGTATACCCTGTTGCCGGGGTAATTGTCCAGTTTGCCAGGCCGCCGCCGCTCACAGCATAATTACCCACAACACCGGTGCATATAGGTGAAGGGCCTGTTGCAATAAAACGGTTTCTTACTTTTATTTGCTTGGTGCTGGATCCACTACAGCCGGAATAAGGATTATTATAATTACAGGTAACTGTTGCATTGCCCGGAGGTCCGCTCCACAGCACATTTATTGTTGGCGTATTTAGGTTAGGCCCTGTAATGGTACCACCACCACCACTTACGGTCCAGGTATAAAAAGTCCCGGGCATAGCCGGCAATGAATAAGATGCTGATGCACCAACACAAACCGTATCAGGCCCGCTGATGGGCATATTGTTCCATAGAACCGGCACATTCAAAGTTGCAGCATTCCCGCAAATACCACCGCAACCGGTAGTTACAGAAACAGATGCAGGAAAAATTGAAGGAGGCAGGGCATTCCACTTTACGGTAATGCAGTTTCCACTTGTGTTAATAATTGTTCCGCCATTTACTGTCCAGTTAAAAGGCGCACAACCCGGACTCACACAATAGGTTGCAGTATCCTTAGGGCATAACATTTTTTTACAGCTTGATGTAATTGTTGGGCCAGTACCGGCCAAAACAGTAATTATAACTGATGCGGTATCCGTACATCCACACCTGCTTTCACCGCCGGGTTGGGCACCGCCTCCGCTGCCATTAGATACTGTTAGTAATACTGTATATGTCCCGGGGGTTGTATATACATGAGGAGGGGGATTGGGTCCGTTAAAACCAGAACCATCACCAAAATTCCAGTTATAACTGTTAGCGCCGGTTGATGTATTTGTAAATACAATTGGTGTACTGTTTGCACAAACTGTTGTTGATGGCGCTACAGTAAAGGCCGCTACGGGAGAATTAAGTAAACAGACTTTTCTATTGATCGTATCCCTGCAGTTCCCACTTGCATCTGTAATAATGATCTGTATCAAACCCTGTGTACCGCTACCCCATGTTATTATTTTGGGATTACCGGTTGGTGAACCTATGGTTCCGCCAACTACTGTCCAGGTAAAGGTAAAGCCCGGCAGGTTTGGAAACACATAATAGGTTTGTGCACTGTTCTTACAGGCTGTCATCATTGGAACGCCGGGGCCGTTAGGATTTCCTCCATGCGTATCCTTAGGACAGGTACTGTCTCCATCACATGGCATTATATCGCCCATTTGTTTAAGACTGAATTTGGGGCAGCAGTTATTTGCCTGCGAAAAAGCAGTACCGGTAATTAAAAGCGTTGTTAGTATAATTATGATTTTCTTCATGGCAGTTTATTTTTGATTGTTATCAGGGTTTACTTTCTCACATCCTTCTTTTTTCTTTTCGTAACATACCAGTTTGTTACATGTAGTACAATCGGTAAACACTATTTTATATCGAATACACCACCTGAATACGGCGCTGCAACATGGTGTAAGTTGCGGCGTAGTTATACTGATGTTTAAGCTTTGTTGCGGACCTGTCCATTCCTGGCTATTGGTTCCGTTTGTAAAATGACCATAAGTTGCTGCATCTTTATTACAGGGTATGCACATGTCATTTTCGGGTACCATTTCAAAATAAACCAACTCTGATATTATTGTTTTTATGGTTTTAGGCGGCGTGGTTGTTATGGTTATGGCCTGGTTGAATGTAATGGTATTGTTACTGATAGTTATTGTGTTGGGAGGATTTGCTTTTAATGTAAAGTTCTTTTCATCGCAGGCGTCGCACCTGCAATGCAGCGTATCCCATGCCGTTTCATTATTAATATTATCAGGATCTGTTGGCCAGATGGTTTCAACAATGAACTTGATCGTCTTCATACTATCTACACAATTAATGGAAGCCGTAAATCCCTGTGATGAATTGGCATTAATAGTAAAAGGTATCACAGGCACAGTAGGCGATAAGCTGGTAAGCGGGCCGGTTCCGTTAACGCGGTATTTAATGGCAGTTACCTGTGCCAGGTTGGTGGGATGCAGGTTAGTTATTTTCACATAGATATTCTGTTTCCCTTTTTCGCAACAGCCAACATGTACACTGTCAATTTTTGTATTGATGTTGTCGTCCAGTATTTTAAATGCATAAGGTTCGCTGGTTCCATTATTTCTACCCATCGGTTTGCCTTCCCGGTTCACTGCCTGCACGTTCCATATATAATCGCACAGGTATGGCGGTTTGCATGGGCCATTATATAAATTGGTTACTATTGCCTGTGTTAAATTATCTACGTCTTTTGTAACAATAGGCTGGTTGGCCCTCATGGCCTGGGTACCATTTTGGCCCTGCATTAATTGCCAAACACGTAGCCGGTAGGTAACCGATTCTTTGGGCTTGGGCACCAGGGGCGTCCACCTGAACATAACCGGCTTCAGCATATCTTTTTTCAAAAACCTTTTCCCGTTCTCCGGGGTAATTAAAGTAGGCGGAGCGTAATCGGTTTCTTTGGGTGTTTCTACTGAAAACTCTTTGCACACCTCATTGCTTACAGCCACCCGGTCTATATTAAAAAATTGAGCGCAAATGGAATAGCTCCCGTCTTTCAAATCATGACAACCCTGCAAAGAGCTTATTAATTCATTCGTTGTAAATGTTCGGGTAGTAAATTCATCTACCTGTAAACCACCAACCGAATTATTGCTGCAAACAATAGCACCACCAGCTCTTATCTGAATCATGAGCCTGATACCTTTTACCCGTATAGTTGGAGGAAGTTGTGCTACCAGCAATAAGGCCTGTGGTATGGTACCCCAGTTATCTATTACAGCCGGTAACTGATTTTTAACTGTAAAACTTACAATTTTTATCTGTTGTATCTGGCTGAAGGCTGATGCACCTGTTAAGCATAGCGTAAACAGCAGTAATTTTAGTTTCTTCATTGATGAAGTTTTAGGAAACATAAAGATTTAATAAAACACCCGTGTTTTTTTCCTGATTGTATAAACGTGGGGATTGGTGGTATAAGCGATCATTAATCTACAGTAGCTCCTCCGCTGCCGGTTACTGTTCCGATTCCGCCTACATATTTAAATGTATAGGGATCACTTGTTCGGCTTGCGGGTTTACTCACAGAGCCCTGCGGGCCATCAGCGTTGAGTACTTCAATGGCCCATATAAAATCGCAGAGATATGGGGGTTTGCACGGGCCGGTATATAAATTACTTACAGTTGTTTGCGTAAGGTTTACTACATCTTTGGATAGTACAGGCTGGTTGCTCCGCATTGCTTCAATACCGTTTTGGCCCTGCATCAGTTGCCACACCTTTAACCGGTAAGTAACTTGTTCACCGGGTTTCTGCAATACAGCTGTCCAGCGAAACAAAATGGGTTTGGAGCCTTCAGTACTATTGAACTTTTTTCCGTCTGCAGGACTTAACAGCATTAACCGGCTGTCAGATGCCTGAATAACTGTCCTGGTTGACGATCCATTTGCACCTGCTTCTTTTTGCATTTGTGAAAAAGCAGCGGGACTTAGTAATAAAGCAATAAGTGTTGTGCATGTAAAATTTTTCATGTTGTGTTGTTTTAGTAATTAAATGATGACAACACAAAAATGAAATAAAAGGTGATCGTTTTTTTTGAAACTGTATAGCTGTGCCGGAAAATTGTATAAGCGAAAACCCTTTACAGTACTGCTTTTAGCTCAGTTGATGTATAAGCGTGAAGTTTGTTTGTATAAGCGCCGGTTTCTGTATATACCTGTGCCAAGGCAATCATTATTTTCTTCGCAACCATTTTTCAAACCTTGCCATGAAATCTTCTTTTCGCCTGGAGGCAACCGGCAATTCCTTCCCATTCTCAAGCACCACATCGCCGCCGCTGCCTTTGATATATTCTTTTATAAAGGAAAGGTTGATGATGTATTTATCGTGAATACGGGTGAAATTCGTTTCGGGCAATAGTTTTTCATATTCTCCCAGCTGCCGGCTTACCATGATCTTTTTATCATCGCACAAATAAAAATTAGTGTAATTACCACTGCTTTCGCAATATAAAATATCAGCAAGCTTTACAAAAATGAGGCCACTGCCGGTAGATAGCGGTATTTTATCCGGGGCTGCCTGCCTTGTATTTTGTTCCAGCAGCGAGAATAGGTTTTTATTGATCTTCTTTTCCTCGATCCGTTTCATGGCGGTATTAACTGCAGCGATCAGCTTTTCTACCTTTATCGGTTTAGTAATATATCCCGTGGCATGATGTTCAAATGCCTCAACAGCATAATGGCTGTAAGCAGTTACAAATATGGTCTCAAAGTTTACCGGTTCCAGTTTTTTAAGCAGGTCGAAACCATTGATGTGCGGCATTTCTACGTCTAAAAACACAAGCTGCGGTTGCAGTTCTTCAATTAACAGTAAACCGTTCTTTGCTTCGGTATCAGTTGCTAATATATTCACTGTTGGGCAATGCATTTCCAGCATGTTTTGCAACAGCTTTATATTTTTTGCCTCGTCGTCAATAATTATGCAGTTCATCATTCGCAGAATCCTGTGGATCATTTAAAGTCCAGTGGTATTTTTACAGTTATTGTTGTTCCGGTTGCATTGCCCTGCCCATCATTTTTATCCGTTACCCCCTGCTGAATATTATATAACTCAGCTCTTCGCCTTGAAATATTCATACCCTTGCTTTGGTATTCAATATGCATTTTGCTTTTGAGTGCCGCAGCTCTTTCTCTTCCTATGCCATTGTCGTCAATTTCACAAACTAAGAAATTATTTTCTGTAAATACGTTTATATTTATCTGCCCTTTTTTATTTTCAAGAAAACGCATCCCGTGCCTTATGGCATTTTCTACATAAGGCTGTAGCAGCATGGCAGGAACAAAACATTTGTCCAGGTCTACGCCAGGACTCACCTGTATGCTGTAATTGAACTTGTCATCAAAACGGAGTTTCTCAAGTTGCAGGTAATTGTCGAGGTAATTGATCTCGTTTTGCAGGGAAATGATCGAAGCGTCCGAATTATCAATCGTACTCCGCATAAGGTCCGAAAATTTATCAAGGTATTTATCGGCTTGCTTAAAGTCCTTATCAAAAATAAATCCTTTAATAGAGTTTAGGCAGTTGAAAACAAAATGCGGGTTGATCTGCGCCTTTAATGCCTGCATCTCCAGCTCGGTCAGTTTTTTTTCGGTCACCACTTTTTCGACTGCCGCCTTCCGTTTTTGTTTGTTGCGTGTTTCTAAAATAAAAAAGCTGATGATAAATAATGAAAGAACGATCACTGCCCAAAAGACCCAGCTTTTCCAGAAGGGCGTTTTAACATACACCGAAATGGTTTCGGATTGTGCCGATGCTGATCCATCACGTTTTAATCCCCTGATCTCGATCTCATATTTTCCGGGAGCCAGGCTCAGTTCAATATTATTCTTATCGGTCTTAAGCCAGTTGCCTGCATTGATGCGGTATTCAAACAACGGGTAATAACCGGTAAGATCGGCACCTGAAAAATAAATGCTGATATCGTTCTTATCATAGGGCAGTGTATACTCTTTTAAGACCAGCGTATCACTGCCGTGTATGGAAACCCGTGTGATGAAAGTGGTGATGTTGCTCACCGGCAAATGTAAACTTGCAGGGAGGTAACTGATACCGCCTGTGGTAGCCGCATACACCGTATCCTTATATATGCTTATATCATTTACCTGCTCGCCAATGAGCCCGTCTGCTAAACCAAAAAATGTATTGTAATAAATAAGATCGCCGCCAGTGTGCTGTGCATCTTCAGTTAGCTGGTATTGTATTTTATTCAATCCCTTGTTTGTACCAAGCCATATAACGCCAGGTATATTACTGTAAAGCGATTTGCAAACATTGCCGGGAATGATATCGCCGAGCGGAATCGATTTAATAAGTTTGTTTTTTTTGATGACCAGCAATGAGTCGGACCCCAAACCAACCCAAACCAGATCTTCGGCAGTATTAAAAATTGTATTTACCCGGTAACTCAGCGCCTTGTATTCCCGGCCAAAATAAAAAAGAGAATCCTTATCCCACCGAAACAGGCCATCATTAGATCCAATGTAAATTTCATGTGCCTTGTTTACCCCCAATGCTGTTACTCTTTTTGGAACGCTGGCAATAACTTTGTTTGTTACGAAGTTATATTTTGAAGCAATAGAATGGCTGCCCAGTAATAAAACAGAATCGTTCAGTAACAGGGCCGATTTGGTTGACAGGTTTTCCCTTCCTTCAAAACGTTTTAGAATTGCATGTGTATTTTTATCCATCAAAAAAGAACCGGTCTGGCAGGACACATACATCATGTTTTTCAGTTCGATGATCTTTCGCACAACACCATCCATGTTTTTTTCACTACTTAGAGCCGTTTTTTTAATGTCATACACGCCATCGTAAACCAGTACTTCGCCGTAATTATTGCCTACATATATTTTTTTACCGGTAACCGCAAGGGCATTAAAGTTTTGAGCGATCACCTCATTAAGCGTTCTGTCGGCAATGGTAAAGGAGGAGATCCTTTTTTGCTGAATTTTTACGAATCCCCGGTCAATGGTGGATATCCAGGCGCTGCCGTTCTTATCTTCCAGCACATTACGCACTGCGATATTATACAGTAATGGCTCTTTTAATTCCAAGGTGGCAGTGTCCACCGGGTACGTGGTTCTGTTGAAGGTGGTAACAGCCAGGTTTTTCCCTGTATTACAAAAGATACGCATGGGAAAAGGAAGTGTTTTCTCCAATATCAGGTCTGTATTTCCCTGCTCATCAACCCTGTACTTTTTTATTTTATTACCTGAGCCGATGTACAGCGTTTGATTTAAATATTCACTATAAAAAAATTCCTTTGTAAGCGGAAATGATCTTATAAACCGGTTTTGCACGAACACCCTTATCGAGTCGGGGCTGATCAGTAAATATTTCCCGGGCCTGAATTCAATTATTTTTTCCGGTGTGCCGGCCTTTGACAGGTTCATTGTACCCTTATACACGGTTACTTTTCCGTTCTTATAAATAAAAAAATCACGCTGGTTATTACAAAATGCAATACCCCCATATTGCAAAACGCTACCCCTGTTTGCGTTGCCCAGTTCAATTTTTTTTAATTCGGGGTCAGAGTCTTCGTTTTCAAAACGGTCTTTAACCGGGTTATAATAAGCTGTTGTACGCCTGAACGGTGTTACCCATATCCTGTGGTTGCTGTCAATAAAAATATCGGTTATCTCATTGTCGGGCAGGCCATGGGCTGTGGTATATACTTTAAAATTCTTACCGTCGAATTTGGCAATACCATTATCAGTTGCTATCCACAAAAACCCATGGTTATCCAGTACCGCCTTGTAAATAGAGTTGGAGGGCAGCCCGTCCTTGGTGCTGTAAAAAATGGTTTGCGTGGATTGGGAAAAAGAAACAGCCCCCGTAAACAGCAGGCAGCAGGTAATACATATATGATATAAAAAAAACCGCATTAAGCATAAATATAAAAAATGCGGGGCAATAATGGTACTTCGGATGCATAAAGTAAAATCTCTTTATTAGCAGGTTCTAAAGCCCTCTCCTTTGGAGTTCCTTGCAAAGGAACGAGCGATAGCTCATTGGGTGAGGTCAGGTAAAAACCAAATTGTTGCCAAATACCCTGTATTTTTAGCCCCGTTAATTTTATATATTTGCCAACTAAAGATATAATTATGAAGTTTATCGTTTCCTCTTCGGCCCTGCTTAAGCAACTGCAACAGATCAGTGGTGTAATTAATGCCAATACCGTATTACCCATACTGGAAGACTTTCTTTTTGAAATTGAAAAGAATAAATTAACTGTTGTTGCCACCGACCTGGAAACTGTGATGAAGGTTCACCTGGATATTGAAGCAAAGGACAGTGGTAAAGTATGTATCCCCGCCAAGATCTTACTTGATTCTTTAAAGAATATTGCGGAGCAGCCGCTTACATTTAATATCGACAAAAACTTTGCGGTGGAAATTACCAGTGATAATGGTAAGTATAAAGTAATGGGCGAAACACCGGATAATTTTCCGAAAGAACCCGCGGCCGATGATGCCAATGCATTCACTATGACCTCATCAGCATTGGTAACTGCCATCAACAAAGCCTTGTTTGCTGTGAGCAATGATGATCTTCGTCCTGCTATGACAGGCGTGTTCTTTGAACTGGATAAAAAATCCCTCACTTTTGTTGCAACAGATGCACACCGTTTAGTGCGTTACACACGCAATGATGTAAGCTGTCCCAAAAAAGATTCTTTCATCGTTCCAAAAAAGCCCTTGAACTTATTAAAAAGCGCACTGCCTGATAATGATGACGAGCTGAACATTTCGTACAACAGCAATCATTTATTTGTATCGCATGGCACAACCGAGTTGGTTTGCCGTTTGATCGATGCACGTTTCCCTGATTATAAGGTGGTGATACCGGTTGACAATCCATACAAAATGACGGTTAACAAACAGGATTTTCAAAATGCATTACGCCGGGTGAGTGTTTTCAGCAATAAAAGCACCAACCAGGTTGCGCTAAGCATCAGTGGCAGCGAACTGCAACTGGCTGCACAGGATGTTGACTTTAGTTTTGAAGGTAATGAGCGCATGGCCTGTCAATACGATGGCGAAGACCTTCAAATTGCTTTTAATGCAAAATTCTTAATTGAGATGCTCGGCGGCGCCGACACCGGTGATATTAATATGGAACTGAGTACGCCAACCAAGGCCGGTATCATTAAGCCAACTGAACAGGGCGATGGCGAAGAATTACTGATGCTGGTAATGCCGCTGATGTTGAATAATTGATCGCAGACCATAATGATTAAACAGATTTCGCAGATATAAACCGAGGCAATGCTTCGGTTTTTTTATCAAATTTAATTTGCCTGTGCAAAACCAATTCTTCAATTATTAATTATTTTATTGACCTTACAGTTCTAAAACTAACTGATCATGTTTTTAATTGTAATAGGCGTTATCATTTTAATTATTACCGGTATAGTAGTTAAGAACAGCCCTGCCATGGCAAAATTTAAACCCATTGGCCGCATTACCGGTTTCATTTTTATTTTATTGGGCATTGCTTCTGCTTGTGTTAAACAAATAGACGGAGGCGAAGTGGGTGTAAAAGTTTTGTTCGGCAGCATCCAGAATGACGTGATGGGAAGTGGTTTGCATTTTATTAATCCTTTGCTGGATGTAAAGAAATTAGATGTAAAAACGCAGAACTATACCATGAGTGGTGTACATGATGAAGGAAGTCAATTGGGCGATGATGCCATAAGGGTGTTAACAAGCGATGGACTTGAAGTAACCATTGACCTTACTGTATTGTACAGGGTTGTAAGTGCTGATGCCCCAAGGTTATTAAGGGAAACGGGGGATGATTACAGGGATAAAATTGTACGCCCCATAACCCGTACAAAAATTCGTGACAATGCTGTGTATTACCAGGCGGTTGATCTATTTGGAAATAAAAGAGAGGAATTTCAGCAACGTATTTATAAAAGCATTGAAGAAGATTTTAAAAAGCGGGGCCTGATGCTGGAGCAGTTGTTGGTCAGAAATATAACCCTGCCCAATTCTGTAAAAGCTTCTATCGAATCAAAAATAAATGCGGAGCAGGATGCCAAAAAGATGGAGTTTGTGCTGTTAAAAGAAAAACAGGAAGCGGAACGTAAGCGAGTGGAGGCACAGGGTATTGCTGATTATCAGCGCATCATCAACACCGGACTTACCGATCAGCAGTTACAATACGAGCAGATCAAAGCGATGAAAGAACTGGCATTAAGCAACAACGCAAAAGTGATCGTAATGGGAAAGGGAAACACGCCGATCATTATTGATGGTAAACAATAATCATTATGAATTTTAAACAGATAGCAACCTACGATAACTACATGCTGGCCAATATGACGATGGGGTTGATGACGGAAAATGATATCAGGTGCCAGATGAAAGATGAGAATATCGTTACCATGGATCCATTGCTGAATGCTGCAGTTGGCGGCATTAAACTACTGGTTGATGAAAAGGATTATGACAAAGCTCTTGCTATAATGCTCGAAGCCGAAAATGAATATTTAAAAGAGATCCCCTGTCCAAGCTGTAAAAATCTTTCCCTGGTTGTAGAAGAAAAAACAAATAATCCACAGGATTTTTGGGGTAAATTAAAGAACCAGGTTTTGTTTGGTCAAACATCAACCTACAGTAAAAATTATCGCTGTGCCAATTGTAAAAAGGTTTTCTCCGAAATTCCGCCATCATTTTAATTTATATAAGATGAAAAGAATTATTGTACTTTTTTTTTCAATATTTTTTTATCTCAATTCATTTTCACAACTCACCTATTATGCTGCTGCCAAAGCAGGGTTGAGCATTAGAGAACAACCCAACAGCAGTGCAAAGGTTTTGGATAAGATCCCTTATGGTGAAAAGATGATCACCGTTGCCAATAATGAACAGCAGGTTACTATTTCTACCGAAGGTTTTAATGGTTATTGGTGGAAGATAAAATACAAAGAAAAGACCGGTTATATTGTAAGCAGTTATGTACTTCCTATACCCGCACCCAGAGCAGGAACAAAAACACTGCATGATTATTTTGCACAGGTATCTGCTCCTGTGGGAAATCCGCTGGTGATAAAAAGATCGGATGCTGCACTCAATGAAACCGGTGAGTCAACACTAACCAAACAATTATACAGGAACGGGATGGAATGGCATAAGACAGATGGTTATGAAAATGCTTCTTACCTGTATGTGGTCCCAGATCTTACTATCGAACAATGCTTTTTATTGGTGCGGCTCATCGGGCAGTATCCTGAGCTCATCGGCGAGAAAGATGTTTTTCCAACAAAAAAATCAATTATTAAAGTAGATAATGGTGAAAAGGCAGTTGAACCTGAGAAAGAAAACTATGATGGTAAGTCCGGCCTTGTTAAAAAGATAAAGATCAGCCTGGCACAGGGCGCTGTTACAGAATTTGAGATCTACCTACTCGATACCCAGGCCATTATTTTTTGGTCATCTGGCGTATAAAGATCACTTTATGCCATTGAGAAATATTTATTCCCTGCGGGAATTAAAACTTGCCACGCAGGCACAGAAACACAGAATTAAGTGATTGTATTTTTCAGTGCTTCTGTGCCTCCGTGGCAATTATTTCGTTTATTTGAACTATGAAAAAGATCGCTATGATACCGGCACGTTATGCCGCCACCCGTTTTCCCGCAAAACTGATGCAGATGCTGGGCGATAAAACGGTGATCCTGCATACTTATAATAATACAGTTGCTACAAAGCTCTTTGATGACGTGATGGTGGTTACCGACAGCGAGATCATTTTTAATGAAATTGTAAACAATGGCGGCAAAGCCATAATGAGTATCAAGGAGCATGAAAGCGGCAGTGATCGCATTGCCGAAGCCATTGCCAATATGCCGGTACGTGCCGGTGCGGACGGGGAAGTTGATATTGTTGTGAATGTACAGGGCGACGAACCCTTTGTACAAAAAGACCCGCTGGAAAAACTATTGGGCGTTTTTGCAGATGAAAAAGTACAGGTAGCTTCTTTAATGCAGGTTTTACATGAAGAAAAATTTATTGCCGACCCCAATTATGTAAAAGTTGCCGTTGACAAAAATTTCAATGCCCTCATGTTCAGCCGTAGCCCGATCCCTTACCACCGCGACAAAAATACTAGTCCTGTTTATTATGAACATATTGGTGTGTATGCATTTCGCAAACAGGCCCTCTTAAATTTTACCACCTGGCCCATCACCCCACTTGAAGCCACTGAAAAAATTGAATGCCTGCGTTATTTAGAGAACGGGGTACCGCTAAAAATGGTTGTTACTGAATATATGGGTGTGGAGATAGATACGCCGGAAGATTTAATAAGGGCAGCGGAGATGTTATAATACATTAACCACAAAGTGCACAGAGGTTTTTCACAAAGTATATGGAGAAAATTCACGGCTTCTCGGTGCTCTCTGCGCCTTTTAATAAACTTTAATGTTAAATTGCTGAAAAACGGTATTAAGCGCCTGGTATTATAACTTTGTGCTCTTTGTGAAAGTCTTTGTGCCCTTTGTGGTAAAAAACTGATAAAAATATTTCTATGGCATTCAGAAATTTTAAAATGGTTGGCTATGTGGTATATGGCCGTGGTGCTTTTAACCAGTTAGATGAGATCATTGCACCGCATCGCAAGGCTGGTTCTCCCATGATCTTTTTAGTGGATCATTTTTTTGAAGGAAAAGACCTGGTTAACCGGGTTCCTGTACGTGGTAACGATAAAATTATTTTTGTTGATGTAACCTACGAACCCAAAACAACTTATGTTGACAGTTTAGCCAATCAGCTCAAAGAAGAATTTGGAACAGTAAGCGGCATCATTGGTATTGGAGGCGGCAGTGCCATGGATCTTGCCAAAGCTGTTTCCTTAATGATGAATAATCCCGGCAGCAGCGCCGATTACCAGGGTTGGGACCTTGTTAAAAATGCCGGGGTATATAAAGCCGGCATACCAACACTAAGTGGCACAGGCGCCGAAGTTAGCCGCACAACCGTACTGACTGGCCCTACAAAAAAACTTGGGATGAATTCTGACTTTACTCCTTTTGACCAGATCGTGCTTGATCCTGAATTAACCGCCAACGCCCCGGCTAACCAACGGTTTTACACCGGCATGGATTGTTATATACATTGTATTGAAAGTTTGAACGGTACTTTTCTAAATGAGTTCAGCAAAAGCTATGGCGAAAAAGCATTGCAGCTTTGCAGGGATGTGTATGTAAATAAGGATGGATGGGATGCCGACAGTGATGATAAGCTGATGATGGCATCTTATGCCGGCGGCATGAGCATTGCATACAGCCAGGTAGGAGTAGCGCATGCCGTAAGCTATGGCTTAAGTTATTTGCTGGGCACCAAACATGGGATCGGTAACTGCATCGTGTTTGATAAGCTGGAAGAATTTTATCCTGAGGGCGTTAAAGAATTTAAATACATGGTAGAGAAGAACAACATTAATATACCTAAAAATATCTGCACCGGCTTAAGCGATGAAGACTTTGATAAGATGATCAATGTTTCACTGGGTATGAAACCGCTTTGGGAAAATGCATTGGGAAAGGATTGGGAAAAGCAGATGACTAGAGAACGATTGAGGGCTTTATATGAGCAGCTTTAAACTTTAAACCGGCATTATCACCAAAACATAATTACATGAAACTAAAGTTTTATCTTTTTACAGCACTTGCATGTACCCTGTTACTTTTTTCCTGCGATCAGAATAGCAAGGAAGATAAAATTTCTGAAACAACCGCTACAGATATCCTGGCTAAAATGGATACGCTATCCAACAAAAAGCAGATCGCTGCCATGTTAGATTCTTTTAATGTTGCTGCAGCCAGGGCAGATTATGATGGCTATTTCAATTACTTCACGGAAGATGCTACTTTTAATGGTACCGACGCAACAGAGAACTGGGATAAAAAAGCTTTCATGATTTGGGCAAAGCCACACTTCGACAAAAAAAGAACCTGGAATTTCTCATCCATTCAGCGGCATATTTATTTTGGTAAAAATGCAGATATTGCCTGGTTTGATGAATTATTGAACACGCAGATGAAGATCTGCAGGGGCTCGGGTGTGGTAGTAAAACAAAACAATGAATGGAAGGTGCAACAATATGTTTTATCGATGGCCATTCCCAACGAACTGAGTGATAATATCATTAAATTAAAAGCGCCACTGGAAGATTCGTTAATAAACAAGCTCTCGGGCAAATAAAATATATATAATGAGCATATCAAAACTTGACAAGCCGGCTTTAATTCTAATTGACATCCAAAAGGGATTTGATGATATAGCCTATTGGGGTGGGCAAAGAAATAATCCAGATGCAGAGCATAATGCAGCTGAACTTTTGGAGCTATGGAGAAAAAAAGATCTGCCGGTCTTTCATATTCAGCATTGTTCATCAAATCCTACGTCGTTACTTAACGAGACGAATGAAGGAAATGCATTTAAAGATATTGTTAAGCCGGGTGAAGGGGAACCAATAATTAAAAAAAATGTAAACAGTGCTTTTATTGGAACAAGCTTACAGGAACAACTTGATCATGCCGGGATCCGCCAACTTGTTATTGTTGGTTTGACAACTGATCATTGTGTTTCAACAACCACCAGGATGGCAGGAAATTTAGGTTATGAAACATTCCTGGTTTCAGATGCAACAGCAACATTTAATAAAAAAGGTATTGACGGTCAAAATTACCCGGCGGAACTTATTCATGAAACCGCACTTGCAAGTTTACAGGAAGAATTTGCAACAGTTGTTACCACGGATTTCATTAAACAAAATATAAATCAATGAAAGGAGTTTGATCAAACCGTTTGAGCGGGAGTGTGCAGATTAGAAAACCTCGTTTAAGATCAACACGCAAATAATAAACAATAATTCGTAATCTTGTATATGCACACAGGCCACCCCAAAAATATCTTCCTTGCAGATGACGATGCTGACGATCGCCTGATCTTTAAAGAGGCATTAAAAGAGTTGAATGTTAAAACGGCACTTACCATTATAACAGATGGCGTGGAGTTAATGAGCGTTTTAGACATTACCGTTCCGCCGCCGCCCGATGTTGTTTTTCTTGACCTTAATATGCCAAGAAAAGACGGCATGGAGTGCCTGAGAGAGATGAGACATATTCAAAAGTTGAAAAATATCCCTGTTGTCATATTCTCCACATCTGATCACCCGGGTACAATTGAAAAAACCTATAAACTTGGGGCTACTTATTTTATATGCAAACCCCGTTCTTTTGAGCTTTTAAAAAAAGCAATTGAAACCATCCTGTCATTTGATAGTAGCTTACTGACCCGGCAGCCATCAAAAGAAGAATACTTTTTAAAGATCGCTTAACCCAATAGCAGGACGATGGAAAGAATAAGCCATTCCCGGATCAAAATTATTTTCCTGGTAACAACGGTTATTTTGATCGTTTTATCTTTGCTCTCTTATCTAAGAATTAAAAATCTTGTTGATACCGGTAAGCTGGTTAACCATACGCAGGAGGTAAAGTTAGAGCTCGAGGGTATTGTTGCCGAACTAACAGAAGCTGAGTCATCCCTACGGGGTTATATCATTTCAAAAGATTCTACTTTTCTCAATGCCTATTACACGTATATGGCAAATACTGACAGGCGTATTAATAAGGTGACGGCTCTTACAGCAGACAATCCCTTGCAACAGCAATCCCTGATCGCCCTGCGAAAAACGGTTCATAAAAAAATGGAATACATGGATCGGATACTTGATACTGCCGCGGTTTCAACAATTTCCCAGCCGCAAATGCTGGGTGGCAGGGCTTTAATGAATAATGTTCACAAGCAGACGGAAGCTATGGAAAAAGAAGAACAACGGTTACTCGAGCATCGTTCGGAACTGCTGACCAAAGAAGCTTTTATTACACCCATGTTCACCATTTTTTTAATTGTGGGGGCAATTATTATTCTTGTTGCGGCCTATATAAAAATAACACAGGAGTTAAAAATATCAGACAGGCTGAAAGCCGATGTGGAAAAAAGAACAGCCGAACTGGAACTGGCTTATGGAGCACTACAACAAAAGAACGAGGAACTTTTAACCATGAATAAAGAATTGGAATCTTTTGCCTATATCTCGAGCCATGATCTGCAGGAACCTTTGCGGAAGATACAAACCTTTGCTAACCGTATTATGACCAGTGAATCCCAAAACTTAACTGATAAAGCCAAAAGTTATTTTCTCAGGATCGAGGATGCTGCCAACCGCATGCAAACACTGATTGCCGATCTGCTTGCCTATTCCCGTACATCTACTTCGGAACGAAATTTTGAATCCATCGACCTGAACAAAATACTGGAAGATGTGAAGAAGGATTTTGAAGAAATTATTACAGAAAAAAATGCTGTTATTGAAACTGGTGAAATGTGCCATGCCACCGTTATTCCCTTCCAGTTTCACCAGCTTATGCACAATATTATTGGCAACTCACTCAAATTTTCAAATCCCGGAATACCCTCTCATATCATTGTTACGAGCAGGAAAATAAATGCAACTGAGGTAAAAAGTCCCCAATCCATACCTGGAAATAAATATTGTCATATTAGTATTGCTGACAATGGCATCGGCTTTGAGCCCGAATATAAAGATTACATCTTTGAGTTATTTAAGCGCCTGCACGATAAAGCAAAGATAGAAGGCACTGGTATTGGGCTAACCATCGTAAAAAAAATTATAGAAAATCATAACGGTATAATTACTGCTAAAGGTGAATTAAATAAAGGCGCAATTTTTGATATCTATATTCCGGTGTCTGGGGTTAATCTGTAATAGAAGTCCCCAGTTCATTCAATTTATCGTTTTTTTATACTCGTTCTTAAATATAAAGAATGTCAGCTGTTAAAAGTGAATATTGGAAGAACTCTAGCCTCCAGGTCTTCTGGGGAGAATTAGCTCCGTGTGACCATGTTGTTCAGATCTATGAGAATGATAAGATTTTTTTAGATTCTTTAGAAGGGTTCATCGGTTCGGGTTTACTTGCCGGAGATGCTGTTATTATCATTGCCACTGCAGAGCACCTGCTTGCAATAGAAAAGCGGCTTCAAAAACAAGGCTTTAATATGAGCCTGTTAACCGCATCAAATCAATATATAGGGCTTGAAGCAAGTGAAATGCTTTCAAAGTTCATGGTAAACAACTGGCCTGATGAAAATCTTTTCTTTGAATTAATAACCTCCATTTTTAAAAGAGCTCAACAAAATAACCGAAAAGTACGTGCCTTCGGCGAAATGGTAGCTTTATTGTGGCAACAGGGTTTTAACGGGGCAACAGTTCGCCTCGAGAGCTTATGGAATCAACTTCACAAAAAAGATGAATTCTCGCTTTTCTGTGCATATCCAAAAATTGGGTTTACCCAGGACATACATACTTCTATGGATCTGATCTGTTGTCAACACAGTAAAATTATTGATGGCAGCCCCAGACCCTCTACGGAAATTTATTACAAAGCTGTTTAAGAAAACAGCATTCTCTTAATTTTTTATTTTATTTGCTTTTGCAGTTATTGGAATTTTTCGTTCCTTTAAAAAAATTACTGCTGCATGAAAAATTTATTTGATAAGCATGCCTACGACGAAGTGATGCAACGTATGGCCCGCCTTTCTCCCGAAAGCCAGCGTCAATGGGGAAAAATGAATGTTTCACAAATGATGGCACATTGCAAGGAAGCTTTTAAGGTTCCACTGAGCGAAAAGAAAATGCCCCGCATGTTCATCGGCCTGTTATTGGGCTGGATGATAAAAACCAAATTATACAATGAATCTCCCTGGAAACAGAACCTGCCCACTGCCCCAAATTTTATCATTAAAGATGAACGTGATTTTGAAAAAGAAAAACAGGAGTTGTCCGTTTTGATCAACCAGTTTTATAACAGTGGCCCCGAAAAAGTTGGCAGGTTTCCACATCCCATGTTTGGTACATTTACATCAGATCAATGGGGCAAAGCCATGTACAAACATTTAGATCATCATTTAATGCAGTTCGGGGTTTAGGTGTCAGTCCACTACTAACACTACTAAAAATTAAAAGCTAACTGAGTAGTAATTACTTCTCTACGCATGAGCTTGTTTTAGTGGCCAGACTCCTATTAAAAAATGCCGTACCCAAAAAACATTGTTTTTCAGTTAACGGCATTTGGTTGGATGAACCAACTAAACTCTTTATTTATCTTCCCGCTACGTCAAGCTTGCTAAAAATATTCTTAACGCTTGCCGTTATTTCCTCCTGGCTGATCCGGGTGTAATTCATCTCTTCTATTGTCCAGCCCTGCCATACTACCCGGTCTGTATTTGCATCTGTTAACGTGATAGATATAGTACCCTCGTTAACCGGTACTGAATAATTATTATAGCCTAAAAATTCAGAAGGATAATAAATAGTGCCCCATCTTTTTAACCTGGGATTGTAATAGGTGCGGGTATAGGATTGGGTGTATACCGGATCCGACCTACGTGTTGTTGTATTCTGTACCAGCACATCATAGCTGATGAGGACATCGGGATCATTTGATACTTCTGTCCAGCCTATTCTTCTTAATTCTGCGTTGGCTGCATTTCTTACAGTAATGTCTCCGTAAGATCCTGGATGTGGCATATTATCATCCTGGTTGTACCTGGTATCGACCCACATATAGGTTCTGTAATTGTTCAGGTTAACGCTGTTGTCTTTTTCTACATGCACCGGTGTAGAACACGCTGCAAAGCAAAATACTGCTATTAAACCAGCGTATATATATTTAATTGTTTTCATAATAAGCCTCCTTTTATTTAATATAAAAATGGTTTCTTATAAAAAGACAAAAAGCATTCCAGTATTTAAATGACTATATAAACCCTTGTTTCTAAAAGAGATTTATCACCCATCGGGGTAATTTTTTACACAAAAAATTCAATTGGAAGCGTTGGTTTAGGTGTCAGGCCACTACTAACACGCTAATAATTAAAAAGATAACTGAGTTGCAATTTTTCTGAATTTTTAAATCCCGGCTTAGTGGCCAGACACCTACAATTTCATAAGTCTTTTCGCAGCTTCTTCCAATGTATCTTCTTTTTTAGAAAAACAAAAACGCAAGACTTTATTATCCTGCCCGTGTTTATAAAAAGCAGAAGTGGGGATGGTGGCTACGCCATATTCTTTTGTTAAACGGACAGCAAAATCTTTTTCGTTTTCATCAGTGATATCGCTGTAACTGTACAATTGAAAATAACTACCATAAGACGGAAGTGCTTTGAATTTTGTTTGCTGCATGAGGTTCTTTAAATGATCTCTTTTTTGCTGCAGGAATACCCCAAGTTGCAGGTAGTTATCTTTTTGCTGTAAAAATTCTGCCAGGGCAAATTGTACCGGGCTATTGCAGGTAAAGCAGTTAAACTGGTGTACTTTCCTGAACTCTTTCATTAAAGCAGGGGGAGCAACACAATAACCCAGTTTCCAGCCGGTGCAGTGATAAACTTTACCAAAAGAGAAACACACAAAACTTCTTTCATACAGATCGGCATACCGCAACATGCTTTCATGTTTTTTGCCATCAAAGATCAAATGCTCATATACCTCGTCGCTCAAAATAAAAATACCGGTGCCCTTTACAATGCTTTGTAATTCTACGATATCGTCTGCGCTTAACACAGCACCCGTTGGGTTGTGGGGCGTGTTGAGCATGATGAGTTTTGTTTGGGGCGTGATCTTTTGTTTTACCATTTCCCAGTCTATTTTATAATCGGGATAAACCAGCGGAATTAAAACCGGTATGGCCCCGTTAATTTCAATGTTGGGGATATAACTGTCGTAAGCTGGTTCAAAAACGATCACTTCATCTCCTGGCTGCAGTATAGTGGTTAGCGCTGTATAAATTGCATAAGTACCGCCTGGAGTAATGGTGATCTCTGTGTCGGCACTAACCCGAGTTGAATAAAGTTCTGTGATCTTTTCGGCCAATCTTTCTTTTAATGCGGGCAGGCCATTCATGTGTACATATTGATTATGCCCGTTCTGCATGGCTTTATTCACCAGGGCGATCAGTGATCCATTCATGTCATAATCCGGGAAACCCTGTCCCAGGTTAATGGCTTTGTGCTCGTTGGCAAGCACACTCATTACCGTAAAAATGGTAGTGCCAACATTTGGAAGTTTGCTTTGTATGTTTGGTGTCAACAGCGGTTATTTTTACATTATCAATTAACAAATTTGCTTCGGTTTACATCCCTTTGAATTATCTGACCTTTACAAGGCTGAGCTTGTCGAAGGCGAGATGTATAAATGCGTAACCCGCCTTCGACAAGGCTGACAACTTTTATATTATCAGTAAATGTTTTGAAAACTATCTCTATAATCTTAAAGGTATTTTTCTCCCTTGTTCCTTTTTATTTCGGCAACATATTCTTTTATATCCTGTTCCTTCTCTTTTTTACAGATCAATAAAACATCTTTGGTATCTACCACCACAAAATCATCCAGGCCCTGTAAAATAACCAGTTTTTTATTATCCGCATGTATCATATTATTGGTAGCATCTATCACCATTACGTGATTGCCCACAACAGCATTACCCAGGTAATCTTTTTCCAGGTTCTCATACGTGCTTGCCCAGCTTCCCAGGTCGCTCCAGCCAAATGATGATGGGATGATATATACATTGTCTGCCTTTTCCATCACCCCGTAATCAATGGAAATATTTACGCATTGGGGATAGATCCTTTCTGTTGCTTCTTTTTCTTTTTTTGTGTTGAAGTGTGTTTTTTCTGCTTCAAACACTTCGGCTATTTCGGGTAAATGTTTTTCAAAAGCTTTAATGATATTTTTTACCTGCCACACAAAAATGCCGGCATTCCATAAAAAGTCCCCGCTGGCAATAAAAGTTTTTGCCAGTTGTTTATCAGGTTTTTCGGTAAAGGTTTTCACTTTATACACATTATCACTTACCGCATGCTGCTCGTATTGAATATAACCATAGCCCGTATTGGGATGCGTGGGTTTTATACCCAGGGTGATCAATCCTTTTATATTGGCAGTAAACTGTAAAGCGTCTTTACATACTTTCTCAAAAGCTGCTTCATCTGTAATGATATGATCAGCAGGAGCACAGATCAAATTGGCATTTGCATTCAGCTGCTGCAATTTGTATGAAATATAAGCAACGCAGGGTGCCGTGTTCTTGCGGGAAGGTTCACACAAAATATTTTTAAGCGGCAGTTCGGGTATCTGTTTGGCAACAATATCTTTATACTGTTCAAAAGTTATGATGAAAATATTTTCTACAGGAACAAATTTCGAAAACCTGTCAAAGGTTGCCTGTATCAATGTTCGGCCGGTATTCAGAATATCCAGGAACTGTTTGGGGTAATCTGTACGGCTTATTGGCCAAAACCTACTCCCGATCCCCCCGGCCATTATAGCAACGTAATTATTTTTACTCATGTTGTAATTATATGATCCCTTCTTTTACCAGGTCGTGTAAATGAATAATGCCTGCATATTTTTTATTATCCTCAACAACCAGCTGGCTGATATTATACTTACGCATCTCATCAAGCGCATGTATCGCTAAAGTATCCGATGCAATGGTTTTTGGTTCGCTGCTCATGATATCTTTTGCGTTAAGGTTGTCAAACCTGTCTGCTTTTTCCAGCATCCGCCTTAAGTCACCATCAGTAATAATGCCTAAAATATTTTCTGTTTCATCAACAACAACTGCTGCCCCAAGTCTTTTTTGAGTCATTTCAATGATCACCTGCTTTATTGTTGCAGCAGGCAAAACTTTTGGTTTTGAATTTTGTTCTGCCAGTTCTGCTACCCTTAAATACAATTTTCTTCCGAGTGTTCCGCCAGGATGATATTTTGCAAAATCACTGCTGCCAAACCCTTTCAGTTCCATTAAACAAATGGCCAATGCATCGCCCATCACCATTTGAGCTGTTGTACTGCTGGTGGGGGCCAGGTTAATGGGGCAGGCTTCCTGCTCAACAGTTGTGTTTAAAACAATATCGCTGTTTTGGGCCAGGAAAGATCCGGTATTACCCACCATGCCAACCAGTGTGTTTCCAAAGTTCTTAACCAGGGGAGCCAATACTTTTATTTCGGGGCTGTTGCCGCTTTTACTGATCACCAAAACAATATCATCGTTTTGGATCATGCCCAGGTCTCCATGAATGGCATCGGCTGCGTGCATAAATATAGATGGGGTTCCGGTACTGTTTAAAGTGGCCACGATCTTTTGAGCTATGATCGCACTTTTTCCAATACCACTCACGATCAATCTTCCTTTACTTAGAGCTATTTGCTCCACAGCCTTTACAAAGTCGGCATTAATAAATGCTTTTAACCCGCTTATTGAATTGGTTTCTAACTCAATTGTGCGTAAGGCAACCGATATGATCTTGTCATTATTCATTCCTAATGCCCGCAAACCTACTTCAAATCATTCATAATGCAAAGAACTGCAGTTGTAGTTCTATAACTACAGTTTTATGCCGATCATTTAACCCGTTGATTTTTTGCAGGCTGATTTATTTTGATTAACTTAAGTGATCGAATCAAATGCAGGCTTATAGCTGTTGATACAGATTGGGTTTGATTTTGCAATGGTTTTGATTTAACTTCGCCCCCCTTAAAAAAAGCATGAGCATATTAAACAGACTAATGAACAAATCTACCGCAAGGTAAAATTATGGCTAAGACAAGATCCACTATAAAAGAACCGAAGCTTAAAGTAAAAATAAAAGCAGCATTACAAAACCAGCCCGATCTCTCTACACAACTCCAGGATCAATTTGGCTTTGATGGCTTTAAAGGCCCGCAGGAAGAAATCATCGAAAGCCTTCTTAATGGTAATGATACTTTTGTTATTATGCCTACAGGCGGAGGTAAGAGCTTGTGTTACCAGCTTCCGGCAATGATCAGCCAAGGTGTGGCTATCATTGTATCGCCATTAATTGCCTTAATGAAAAACCAGGTTGACCTGGTACGCAGCTATAGCAGCAAAGATGATGTTGCGCATTTTTTAAATAGCACTTTAAATAAGGGCCAGCAAAAAATTGTAAAGGATGACCTGACAACCGGCAAAACCAAAATGTTGTATGTGGCACCCGAAACCATGACCAAGGAAGAAAACATTGCTTTTTTCAAAAGCCTTAAAATTTCTTTTTTTGCGGTTGATGAGGCGCATTGTATTTCGGAGTGGGGGCACGATTTCAGACCGGAGTACAGAAGACTGCGGGAGATGATGGACCTGATAGATGAAAAAATTCCGGTGATCGCATTAACTGCCACAGCCACGCCAAAAGTGCAAAGTGATATTGTTAAGAATTTAGGTTTGCGCAATCCTAAAATATTCATTTCTTCATTTAACCGGCCCAATTTATATTACGAGATACAACCAAAAATAAATCTTGATCAAACCAATAAAAGTATTGTCCGTTTTATTCAGCTGCATAAAAATAAAAGTGGTATCATTTATACCCTCAACCGCAAAACAACCGAAGAGTTGGCAAAGATGCTGATGGCAAATGATATAAAGGCAGTTGCTTATCATGCGGGTTTAGACAGCAAGCTAAGATCAGAAAGACAGGACCAGTTCCTGAATGAAGATGTGGATGTAATAGTGGCTACCATTGCATTTGGTATGGGTATCGATAAACCCGATGTTCGTTTTGTAATTCATTATAACATCCCCAAATCAATTGAGAATTATTACCAGGAAACCGGGCGTGGGGGCCGTGATGGTATGGAAGGGAAATGTATCCTTTACTATTCGCATAAAGACGTGGCCAAGCTGGAGCACTTAATGAGGGATAAACCACTTAGCGAAAGAGAAGTTGGTGCACAGTTGATCAATGAAACGGTTGCCTATGCCGAAAGCAGTGTGTGCCGGCGTAAGATCCTGCTGCATTATTTTGGAGAACATTATGACGATAAAAAAAGTTGCGGCCATTGTGATAACTGCCTGCAGCCAAAAGAAAAAGTGGAAGCCAAGGATGATGCCGTAATTGTTTTAAAGATCATTAAAGCATTGGGAGAACAGTTTCCTGTTGAATACACTTTACTCATTCTTGCCGGTAAGGCAACGCCACAGGTAAAGATGTACCGTCACGAAGAATTGCCTGTTTTTGCCAGCGGTAATGATAAAGAAAATCATTTCTGGAACAGTCTTATTCGCCAGATGTTACTGGCCGGCTTGATCGAAAAAGACATTGTAGAATATGGACTGTTGAAGATCACAAAAAGCGGTACGGCATTTTTAAAGAAATCAACATCATTTAAAATTGTACTGAATAATTTATTTGAGGAAGCCAATGCCGATGATGAAGAAGGCGAACAGGCTGCAACAGATTCTGCGGTTGTAGATGAGAACCTGATGGCGCTGTTGAAAGACCTGCGTAAAAAAGTTGCCAAAGAAAAGAACCTGCCGCCCTTTGTTATCTTTTTAGAGAACAGTCTGGAAGATATGGCAACGATGTTCCCTACAACCATGGCGGAGCTGGAAAAGATCAGCGGGGTAAGTAAAGGAAAAGCCATCCGTTATGGCAAACCTTTTTTGGATGTAATTACAAAATATGCGGAAGAGAACGACCTGGTAAGGCCGGATGATTTTGTTATGAAGAGTGTTGCAAACCGGAATAACAATAAGATCTTCATCATTCAGAATGTAGATAAGAAGATCCCGCTGGAGACTGTTGCAAAGACCCGTGACCTGCGTATTGATGAATTGCTGGAAGAGATGGAGACCATTGTGGCCAGCGGAACCAAACTAAACCTTGATTATGCCATTAATGAAATGGTAGATGAATATGAACAGGATGAGATCATGGATTATTTTAAAAGCTGTGAAACCTCTTCATTACAGGTTGCGCAGGAAGAGCTTGCCGACAGTAATTTTAACTGGGAACAATTAAAACTGATGCGTATTAAGTTCTTGTGTGAGTATGGTAATTAATGTACTTTTTTAGATTGAATATTTAATATTTGGAAGAAACCCCTTATTTTTGCTGCCCAAATCACAATTAACTGATTATTGGATGGTGCGGTAGCTCAGTTGGTAGAGCAAAGGACTGAAAATCCTTGTGTCGGCGGTTCAATCCCGCCCCACACCAC
>JBDSXS010000165.1:0-3285 GCA_039926045.1 Ferruginibacter sp. | reverse complement strand
TTCAAATTACGTTTAATCCTAGCTTGATCGATGGATCTAAGAACTGGATGATCCCGGTTACTATTACTTCAATTACAGGTGCACCGGAAGGTACAGTAAAAGCACCTGGAACAGGCACTGCATATTTCCATTTTATTGGAAATCCGTTAGCAGGTACTTATAATGTAACTGGTGGTCGTTATAATCAGCCTGCAGTTGGTGACCAGGGTTGGGCTCCCCAGGCTGGTTGGGTATACCCGGCAGCATTGGTAATCCCTGGTACTTATGTTTTTGCTGCAATTCCTGCAACTAAGTTTCTTGCACCGGTTACTCCAACAAAAACAACGGTATTTATTGCAAATTTAAGTGCCGGTACAGATCGCGATTATACTTTTGATGTTGACCCTTTAGTTACAGTTACTACAGTTGTTGGTGTAAGCCTGACTCCTTCTTTTGAAGCTGGTATATCTAACATACGGTGGTTCCAAAAAACTTATGATCCTGTAAATAAAAGATTTATTATGCTATGGACATATAATAACCAACCTGGCGGTGTTGGTAATGACAGGATAATTTATGAAGTATTTACTAAGCAATAATATATTGTAATAATAAAAAAGAAGGCTGCCTGATCAGGCAGCCTTCTTTTTTTAGATTGATTTTTTTTAAAGTAAAGTGTTAGCCTGTTAATATAAAAAGCACACAATAAAAACTATCTTAGAAATTTTGAATTAGGGCGACTTCTTTTTTTATCTTTGTAAAAAATACAAGATGAGTAATCTACCCGAACAACCCAACCAGATCAATATAGAAATTTCAGAAGAAGTATCAGAAGGTGAATATGCCAACCTTGCAATAATTACACATAGCCATGCCGAGTTTGTAATTGATTTTGTAAATGTAATGCCGGGTACGCCAAAGAGTAAAGTGAAAAGCCGTATCATCCTCACACCTTTTCATGCAAAACGTTTTATGAAAGCCATGGTTGATAATGTAAAAAAATTTGAAACAGCCAACGGAACCATACAGGATATGGAAGCTGTAGAAATACCATTTAATTTTGGCGGGCCAACAGCGCAAGCGTAAAATCAGTCGGGAGTCGGGAGTTCGGAGTCGTGAGATTGGAGTCTGGCATTAACGGAATTTTTCGGGGTTATTGATCATATACCAGATCAATTTTCCTACTTCATCATTTTTTATTGTGAGGAGGCTGTACTGTTCTGCTGTTATATAGGTACAATCCTGTGCAAAGTCGAGCCACACTTGAGTTTCTGCATTTTCTGTTTCACAATCATTTAATTTGCTAAGAAAGTAATCTTTATATCGCCTCCTTCGGTAGGCCTCCACCAAATTTGTACAAACAGATCTTTATGATCTTCTTATTTGGTCTGTTAATGAATACCTCTCTTCAGCCGGAAATTTTTTGGAAAGAAGGAAGATTTCCATGGCTAGTTCATACCCTTTTTTATACGCTAATAATTCTTTAAAATTTCCCATTTTAAGATATTTTATGTTCAACTCTTATTACTCCGAACTATCTACCACAGACTCCTGACTCCTGACTAAATACTCCCGACTTCTATAGTATTCCCTCATCTGCAAAACTGTAAAAGCCTTCTTCACTAACAATGATGTGGTCAATAATTTTGATGTCAAAATAACCTGCAGCTTCTTTAATTTTTTTAGTAAGCTCTTCATCAGCCCTGCTGGGCTGTAAGTTGCCTGAGGGATGGTTATGGCACAATACAATAGAGGTTGCATCTTCTTCCAAAGCTTTTTTTAAAATAACCCTGGGATCGGCTACTGTACCGGTTATGCCACCTTTACTGATAATCTCAAAGTGATTTATTTTGTTTGCACGGTTTAAAAAAACCACTGCAAAAACCTCGTAGTTATGATCTTTTAATGTGGCTTGTAAATATTGGGCTATATCCCTGCTGGATCTTACCACTGTTTTTTCCAAAGCAGCAGAAGCATGTCTTCTCCTGCCCAATTCCAATGCAGCAGTAATAATTATTGATTTGGCCTGGCCAATACCCTTTACCTGTTTAAAGTCATGTATCGATAGTTTACCAAGTTCATTTAAATTATCATGACCCAGTTTCAATATTTCTTTGGCAAGTTCTACAGCACTTTTATTTTTGCCGCCGTTATTAAGTAAAATAGCAAGTAATTCTGAATTGCTGAGCGCTGTAGCGCCCTTAGCAAGCAGTTTCTCCCGGGGCCGGTCATCAATAGCCCAGTTTTTGATAGATGTGGAAGGCTTGTTGACATTTTCCATGGTACGTATATTAAATCATCTAAACTAAATGATACTTTCGCAGGATATTATCATACACCTATCTCAATATAAATATATATGGAATCAAATGCAAAAATTTTTTCAGGCACAGGATCTCAGTACTTGGCAGAAAAAATTGCCAAAAAGTTTGGAGAACCTTTGGGTAAAGTAAATATCCAGCGATTTAGCGATGGCGAAATTTATGTTGAGTTTAAAGAAAGTATAAGAGGTCGTTTTGTATTTTTAATACAGAGTACGTATGCACCATCTGATAACCTGATGGAACTACTACTGATGATTGATGCAGCAAAAAGAGCTTCTGCTTATAAAGTAATTGCGGTGATACCATATTATGGTTTAGCCAGGCAGGATAGGAAAGACAGGCCAAGGGTTGCAATAGGGTCTAAATTGGTGGCCAATATGCTTACTGCAGCTGGTGCCGATCGGGTTATTACTATGGATCTGCATGCGCCTCAAATACAGGGATATTTTGATATTCCCGTAGATCATTTGGATTCATCGGCTATATTCATACCTTATATCGAAAATTTAAAACTCGCAAATCTCACCTTTGCCGCACCTGATGTAGGTAGTGCGAACCGTATTCGTGAAATTGCTACTTATTTTGAATGTGAGATGGTGATTTGTGATAAACATCGTAAAAGGGCCAATGAAATAGCCAGTATGGTTGTTATTGGTGATGTAACGGACCGGGATGTGGTTTTAATTGATGATATATGTGATACGGGTGGTACATTAGTAAAAAGCGCAGCTTTAATGAAAGAAAAAGGAGCAAGGAGCGTAAGGGCATTATGTACGCATCCTGTATTGAGTGGCAATGCCTATAAAAACATAGAAAATAGTGTATTGGAAGAATTGGTTGTTTGTGATACCATTCCCCTGAGAGGAGAATGCAGTAAGATAAAGGTGGTTTCAACCGATGAATTGTTTGCAATTACAATACGTAATGCCTTTGAAAACAAGAGCATTAACAGTTTATTTATGAGAAGCAGGATGGCTAATAA
>JBDSXS010000164.1:0-11891 GCA_039926045.1 Ferruginibacter sp. | reverse complement strand
TATTATTTTAATGCATCTGCTTTATTGATCGATAAAAATATATTGGACATTGAGCCGCTCTATGGTATTGCTATTGGTGTAGGTTCTTTTGCAGTTGCCTGGATCATTTATGACCTGCTTTGTAAGTCTCCCCTGATAAAAAACAAAGTTTTATTTACTTTAGTTGGCTTTGCGATCTTAACCGTCTTCGCTTATTTCTACAGTCATGTTTTCAGCGGTCGTGCTGCATATATACATTTTGGTGCGATGATCGGCAGTATTATGGTGGCCAATGTTTTCTTTGTAATTATTCCTGCACAAAAAGCTATGGTAAAAGCAGCCCGCGAAGGAGTGCCAGTAAACCCACAGCTCGGAAAAAATGCATTGAACCGATCTTTGCACAACAACTATTTTACACTTCCGGTCTTATTTGTAATGATCAGCAATCATTTTCCAACAACATTCGGATATGAAAATCCCTGGCTGGTATTGATCATCATTTCTTTAGGAACTGCCGGCGTAAAACATTATCTTAACCTCAGGGAAAAAGGCCAGTTGTCGGTTTGGGTAATGCCTGTTTCTGTTGTGATATTGCTGGCCGGCGCTTTTATTTCGGCACCGCCAAAAGACCCGGGTGCCTGTAATTCAAAAATTGAATTCAGCGAAGTGAATACGATCATACAGTCAAGATGTATTAATTGTCACTCATCAAAACCAACTGATGATGTGTATAAAGCTCCACCCAATGGTGTGATGTATGATACGCCGGATGACATTGTGCGGAAGAAAGACCTGATCATGCAGCGGGTTGTTATTACAAAAACAATGCCCCAGAATAATAAGACCAATATGACGGATAAAGAAAGAGATATTATCAGGTGTTGGATAGAGCAGGGAGCAGCGGTTAAATAGTAAATAAGTTGATAAGTAAAAAGTTTGTATGACAATAAAAGCCTTTAATAAATTAAACAAAGAAGAGAAAGCTAAGCAATTGCTGAGTTGTTGCGGTTCTTCAACCTGGGTTGCGATGATGATGAAGCGATTCCCTTTTGCCGGTGAAACAAGCCTGGTTGAGACAGCAATGGATACTTGGTATAACGAATGTAATGGTACCGATTGGCTGGAATCATTTACACATCATCCAAAGATCGGTGACGTGAAAAGTCTTACTAAAAAATTTGCAGGTAAGGAACAGGCTTCGGTTGCAGCAGCTTCTAAAAAAACCATAGCATCACTCGCCAATGCCAATAAAGAATACGAAGCGAAGTTTGGATTTATTTTTATTGTATGTGCAACAGGCAGATCTGCATCAGACATGTTGCGCCTTCTTGAAGATAGGTTGAGTAATACAATAGGTGAAGAATTGCATATTGCTATGGGCGAACAAATGAAAATTACCATTCTCCGCTTTCAAAAATTAATAACCGATGGAGACTGGAGCCATTTAAAATCTGGCCAACTTACAACGCATGTGCTCGATACTGCTGTGGGCATGCCCGGAAAAAATATCAGCATTCGTTTACAAATGCCTGTAAATGGCACCTGGCAAACCATTGCGCAGGGTATCACGAATGGCGATGGAAGAATTGCTGACCTGTTGCCGGCTCAAAAAAACCTGGCTCACGGAAATTATAAACTGGTTTTTGATACCGGCAATTATTTTGCAGCACAAAAAACAAAAGGCTTTTACCCTGAAGTGGAAATACAGTTCACCGTTTTTGATGCTGCACATTATCATGTGCCTTTACTGATCAATCCATTTGGATATTCTACTTATAGAGGAAGTTAATATTAAACCGCAGAGACGCAAAGACGCTGAGATGATTTCTCTGCGACTCCCCGTCTCTGCGGTTATTTAAAAAACAAAAAATTAAAAGATGAGTGTATCAATTCCAACTGACAAAAAAGATCAACTATTCAATAAATTAAAAGAAGCCAATAGTTCTTTTCAACAGATCTACCCTGGCGATAGAAGCGAACGCCAGCCTGTACATACGTTGTATGGGGGTGCAAATTTATTTAAACATGATTCAGCAGTTTCACTTGGTAAACGTGCCCTGGAAATATTTGAGACCTATGCACCTGATCACAATGTTTTTGGTAACATATTTGGTATGGATACCAAAACCAGCTTCAGCAAAAAAATTTACAATAAGGTAATTGCCAAGTTAAGAGCAGAAGCCATTGAAGATTTCAGAATTGATTTTGAAGATGGTTATGGCAACCGCAGTAATGAAGAGGAAGATGAAACAGCCCGTACTGCTGCATTGGAAGTTGCAAAAGGAATGAAAGAGAAAACCTTGCCTCCGTTCATCGGGATAAGAATAAAACCTTTTACCGAAGAAATGAAAGAGAGGGGATTGCGTACGCTGGATATTTTTGTAAGTGCGCTGGTAAAAGAAACAGGCGGTAAACTCCCCGAGAATTTTATTGTGATGCTGCCCAAGGTCACCATTCCTGAACAGCCTGCAACCCTTGCCCATTTTTTTGATATACTGGAAACAGAATTGAAAATGGAAACAGGAATTTTGAAAATGGAGATGATGGTGGAAACCACCCAGGCCATTATGGATATTAATGGTACGAATCCTTTGTACAGGTTTATTAAAGCCAGCAACGGCAGGTGTATTGCCATGCATTTTGGTACGTATGATTATACAGCAAGTTGTAGTATCACGGCAAGGTACCAGGAGATGGATCACCCGGTTTGTGATTTTGCACACCACATGACCAAAGTAGCATTGGCACATACCGGTATCTGGTTAAGTGATGGCGCCACCAACACGATGCCTATTGGTCCACACCGGGGTGATGCCTTAACAGCAGCACAATTGCTGGAGAACAGGAATACGGTTCACCACGCCTGGAAAAAAGGTTATGATCATATCCGCCATTCTTTGTGGAATGGTTTTTACCAGGGCTGGGATCTTAATCCTGCACAATTTGCCATGCGTTATGCTGCGGTGTATGCTTTCTTTTTAGAAAGTTATGATGATGCAGTAGAACGTTTAAAAACATTTGTAGAAAAAGCAGCAAGGGCAACATTGATCGGTGATGTGTTTGATGATGCTGCAACAGGACAGGGGCTATTGAATTATTTTTTACGTGCATTGAACAGCGGAGCCATCACCGAAGAAGAAGTATTGGTAACGGGTTTAACCCTGGAGGAGATAAGGAGTCGCTCATTTAAAAAGATATTGGATAACCGGAAAATGAAGTAATGGACCTATGGCATTTTATATTATCTAAATTAGATAAAGCTATTCCTGTTGAATTGCTGGCTGTTTTAGAAAGCGAAGGAAGTTCCCCGGGGCGAAAAGGTTTTAAAATGGCAGTGGCTGCCGATGGGGAGATGTACGGAACAATCGGCGGCGGAATTATGGAATATAAGCTGGTGGAAAAAGCAAGGCACAGGTTAGCAGGGTATGAAAATGTTGTTTCGTTAATGTACCAGCAACACGACAAGAAGCATGCAAAGGACCAGTCGGGCATGATCTGTTCCGGTAGCCAGTTAAATGCTTTTATTCCTTTAAGCATTACCGATAAGGATACGATAGAAAAAATTATCTCCACAGAAAGAGAATACATCCGGCTTTCAACTAAAGGTTTAGAGGCAGTTGATGAAACCACAGCAATATTTCAATATAACTCTCTAACGGATTGGCTGTATATCGAAGCTGTCAACAAGCAGCCTGTTATTCATATCATCGGCGCAGGCCATGTAGGACTTGCTTTATCAGAACTAATGAACTACCTGGGCTTTTATATAAAACTCTATGACGACAGGAAAGAATTGAACACGATGGATGCCAATACATTTGTTCAGGAAAAACATATAGTTAATTATGAGTCTATAGCAGATCAATTTGACAATACAGCTAATGATTTTGCAGTGATCATGACAATAGGTTATCGTGCTGATAAGCTGGTTTTAAAACAATTGATCACAAGACCATTTTTTTATCTTGGCCTTCTTGGCAGCGATCATAAAATAAAGACATTACTGGAGGAGCTAAAAGCAGCAGGATTTTCCGCAGCAGAAGTGCAGCATGTTCATACACCGGTGGGCATTAATATCTTCAGTAAAACCACCCGTGAAATTGCAATAAGTATTGCTGCAGAGATCATCCGGGAAAAAAATAAAGACTTGCCTACCGGAAGGTCCGCAGATCTTTAAAAATCAAAACAAATACCAAAACTAAAACTAATCAGGAAAGTAAGAAACTCCATTTAAGATCATAAGGATCATTTTTTTCTTTTGTGCAGCTGAATAAAAAACCTGTGACATAAAAGATCCTGATCCTTGTAACTATGAGATGATAAAGGATCTGTAATATTTAAAAAGACTTTGTTAAATCATCCGGGAAAAATATTCTTAATCATACCCTTGGATCTGAAAAGGATTAAATACATTGTGTTTTAACGAGCCTTTACTAACTGTTGGCATAATATTCATGCATCATTCCTGAATCAAAAACAGATTAATATGAAAAGGCTATTCACATTCGCAACAGCAGTGGCTGCACTTTTAATTGTGAGTGCAAGTGCCAGCGCACAATTTCCTGTTCCGGGAAATTTTCCTGCACCACCACGTCCAAAGGTTCAAGTATCCCTGAACTTTGGGACACCGGCTTACGAAAGCTATGGTAACTATAACAGGAATGATCGTTACGACAGGGATGATCGTTATGACAGGTATGATCATCGCCGGAGGTACTACCGTCATAGCAGGTATGACCGGTATAACTGCAATGATAGAGATGACCGTTATGATCGGTACCATCGTTCTTATCCTTACAGGAGATACTAAGAAGGAATTACAAACCCTAAACCCAAACGAAAGTTTGGGTTTTTATTTTTATGAGAAGAAAGCTAAATTAGGAAAGTGAAATGCTCCAGGTAAGATCGTATGGATTGTTCTTTATTTTTGTACAACAAAACATAAAAGCGGTGATATAGGGAATTCTGATCCTTTGGGTTTCGTTATAATCAAATTCCACCCGGCCACTCAAAAAAGCTTCTATCGACGAAGTATCCATGGCCTCCCAGGTAGCTGGTACTGCAGCTTTTCCATAACCCATATCATAACGGCGGGCAGCCAGTTCTTCAATTATATTTTCAAGGACTTCAGGTTTATCAACCGAGGCGGTAAGGTGTAGATCTTTTTTCATAACAAGATTTTTTAAAGTTTACCAATCGCTTCTCTCTTATATGAATGAGATGCAGAAATTGTTACGGGATTTAAAAAGATTTTGTTAAACAGTAGAGAAAGGAGATGTTAAAGTAGTTAAGACTTTTCCGGCAGGCAAGGAACAAGGAGTAAAGAAGCACCTGGGTGGTATACTTCCCATTGAATATTGAACATTGAGTGTTGAATATTGAGAATTAAAAATGTTTAATATTCAATGCTCAACACGCAATGATCAAATTGTTTGATAAAACTCAAATAAAAAACCTTCATCGTTAAACGAACCTCCACCTGAAGCAGGCGCCCACTTGCGGGGGGCTTATAAGATAATATGCTGAATAGCATCCAAAAAATCTTTTCTCTTTCTTTGCGATACTTCCAATTGTTTATTATTTTCCATGATTACATATCCTCCATCGTGCCGCTGGAACTCTTTTACCTGGTTTAGGTTGATCAGGTAGTGATGATGAATGCGGCAGAATTTATTAGCACCAAGCTGTGCCTCAAACTCGCCCAACGCTTTTGACGCGACCAGTTTTTTGTCGCCTGTTAAATAAACATGGGTATAGGGGCCACTGGCTTCGCAATACAAAATGTGGCTGGAATTCACGAATATGATCTTATCCGACATGGCGATCCCTATCTTCTGATCGGCTCCGTCTGGATGTTTGTTTAATAATTTATCGAGATCCTGAAGCTGTTGTGCCAGTTTGTTGAGTTCATTCCGTACGTCGGATTTTATTTTTTGCACCGCTTTGATCACGTCTTCCGAACTGACAGGCTTGAGCAGGTAATCCATAGCACTCACACGGAAAGCTTCCAATGCATAACCATCATAAGCCGTTACAAATATTACCCGGAAAGAAGGATCCTTGAAACTTTTCACCAGGTCAACCCCGGTCATGCCGGGCATTTCCACGTCCATGAACAGCAGGTCAGGATGCAGTTGTTCGATCAGCTGCTTACCCTCATCTGCAGTATTAGCTGTTGCCAGCAGGTCAATATCATCCCTGCAATGCTTGTGGAGCAATGTAGTTAATACACTTACTGCAGACGGTTCGTCATCAACTATGATGGTTCGTATCATTTGCTGAAATCCGGGCTTGTTCAGATAAATTAAAAGGTACGCTTATTTTAACCAATGTACCCCTTGCTTCACCGTTGTCATAAAGATCAGTTACTGATACATCGATCGCTTCTCCATATTCGCTGGAGAGCAAGCCAAAGCGTTTGGACAATAATTCCATTCCCTTGGAATGATGCCCCTGTTTGTATTGTGCTTTTATCGCCGCGGCCTTTTCTCTACCGATACCATTGTCTTCAATTTCAAATTCAGTGGCGTTTACATTTTCATAGATCCTGATACGGAGTTTGCGTTCTCCTTTTTTACCCGACAACCCATGCCAGATCGCATTTTCAATATAAGGCTGCAGCATCATATTGGGCACCATTCTTTCCTCCATGTTCAATGCCGGGTCCTTATCGAGGGAAACCTGGAGATCCGGAATACGCAAATTTTCCAGCGACAGGTACAATTCGAGAAATTCCATTTCCTGTTTCACTAAAACAAAAGGCTGGGTGGCGTTATCGAGCAGCACCCGCAGCAATTTTGCAAACCTCGACAAATATAAATGCGACCGGTGGTTGTCCTCTTTTAATATGAGGTCCTGTATTGCATTCAATGAGTTGAACATGAAGTGCGGATTGAGTTGTGCCCTTAAACTCTGTAATTCCAGTTCAGCCATTTTGTGGCCGGCCTCAGCCTTTTCAATTGCTGTTCTTTTCTGATTACGCTCACGAAGCATTAAACCAACTAATATAAACACTATGATAAAAATTGTGAAACCAGCTATCAACAAATCTTCTTTTCTTTTTCTTGCAATTTTTTGCTGTGCCAGCTTCTCTTCCTGCTTTAATTTTTCATCGGTCAAAGCGTTTTCCACTTCATATTGAGTTCTTAGCTGTTCCATTTTGTGGGCATTCTCGCTATTCAACAATGAATCGCTCACTTCCGAAAATAATTGCTGATAGGCCAACGCCTTCTGGTAATCGTTCATACCACTATATACATTCGCCAGGATACGGTAAACTTCCTTTTCACTTTCCTTAATGCCTTTTTCTTTTGCAATCGAAAGAGCCTGGTTCAACACATGGATTGCTTGCTGATATTTTTTTTGACGGACTGCAGTATTTTTTTCTTTTCCTGCTTCCCTTTCAAATGCTTCTCCCATACCTGTGTAGGTTTCAATAAGAATTGGATTATCTTCTAATCTTTTCAGTTTTTTTATAGCATAATTGAAATTATCATGTGCTTCGGTAAATTTTGACATATGCGTATATATCCTGCCCAAGTTGTTACACACCAGTACTAACGAGCCACCGCTTGCGACATATATTCTTTTTGATTCCAAGTAATTTTTAAGAGCTTCTTCATAGTTACCCTGCTTTTCATATACCTCGCCGATAAACCTTACACATTCACCCACGTATCCTTCCAAACCAAATTCCCTGTAGTTTTCCTTAGCAATATTGAAATATTTCAATGCTTCCGGGTAATTTTTTAGTTTCTTATACACGTCACCAATATTCATACTGCACATAGCGTACAGGTCTTTTTCCACGGCATTAGAATTCTGTTTCAGGGAGGCAAATAAATATTTTAAAGCTTCAGTATAATTTCCCTGTTGTGCAAAAGCATCACCAATATTATTGTTGAGGATGATCGCATTCCGTCTATCGCCTCCCAGTTCGCTATATTTTAAAGCGATCTTATACTCTTTGATAGCCTCCATAAAATTTCCCCTGACATAATGAATGTTTCCCAGGTTGATATGATTTCCTGTCAACCCATTATTATTTCCCAGCCCTTCATTAATGCTGACAGCATTGTTAAATTCTTCGGTTGCCTTCCCGAGATCTTCTTTACCCCAATGATATAGTGCAAGGTTATTCAAGGCTTCTGCCTCACCTAGTTTGTAACCCAGATTTTTCGATTGCTGCAATACTTTTTCGGCAAGCTCTCTTGCGCCCTCCATGTCATTTTTTAAAGAAAGGTAATAGCCAATCTTATTCAAATGATATAATCTTACAGAATCAGCGGTTGCATTATTGACGATCGACTGTAAAGAATCTATCGTTTTATCCAACAGAGATTGTCCTGTTGAGCATTGAACGGAACCGCAAAACAATAAAAGGAGAAAGAAATATTTTTTCGGAGATCCCATAAACAGGAATTATTGCTTTATAAAATAGTAAATTAATTTAAGTAATACTAACTTATCTGGTGCTTTAATAACTGTAAGCCCTGGTTAATAAATGAACCGATAGAAGGATAACTGATCTCCGGCTAACCCAACTGACACTATTGGCAGGCCCCATTCCTTAACGGGCACGCACTTATTGCCCAAAACCTTCACTTATTAAACCGATCTGACTCCTGTTAAACGATTATTGCGAATGCTTTCGGCCCGGGATATTTTTGACCCCCGGATCATACAATAACCAAACTGATTATTATGAAAAAAATACTTAGCAGCCTTGCATTAATTATTTTAATTGCTGCCTGCAAAAAAACGGAACTAGCTGTTCAATCAGAACAGGAAATAGCGGGCACCTCTGCTCAGAAAAGTGCAGGGGCTACCACCCCAACAGTTACTACAAACGCCGCAACATTTGTTACATCGGCAACGGCCACTTCAGGTGGAAGTGTATCTTCCGGCGGTGGTGGAAGTCAGGTAACAGAGAGAGGTGTTTGTTATAGCACAAGCCCTAACCCTACAACAGCAAATACCAAAGTACCTTCCGGCTCAGGCTCTGGTAATTTTGTTTCAATTCTCCGGGACTTAAGTGGAAGCACCACTTATTATGTAAGAGCCTATGCTATAAAAAACGGTGCTGCCATTTATGGCAGCCAGGTTCTTTTTACGACATTGATAAATTATGGAACTGTAACCGACTTTGATGGCAATGTATATAATACCATAACCATCGGTTCACAGGTTTGGACAACTTCAAATTTAAAAACAACCCACTACAGGGATGGCACATTTATCCCTAATGTAACTGATGATATGGCATGGTATGACCTCAGTACCGGAGCTTATTGCAACTATAATAATAACGAAACAAATGCAACGACATACGGAAGATTGTACAACTGGTTTGCAGTAAATGATGCGCATAATCTTGCACCTGCTGGTTGGCATGTAGCATCTTATTCAGAATGGTATACAACACTGCCGAATTCTTTAGGGGGTTGTAACGTGGCAGGGAAAAAATTAAAAGATAATGTTCTTTGGAACGGCGATAACAGCAGTGGTTTTAAAGCCATCCCTGCCGGAGCCCGTATTACCGGCAGCGGACCTAATGGCCCGTTTGCCTTTTTCTCAGCAATGGGACTTTATGGGTATTGGTGGACAACAACCCAGTTGACGAACCCAGACAATGCCTGGTTCTTTGAACAGGATGCAAATGAATCATCATGTGGATTGGTCAATCCCAATTACAATAAAAAAACGGGGTATTCAATTCGCCTGGTAAAGGACTAATGAGATTCTTTGAGATCATCTTACAAAAACCAAAATTATTGTTATGAAAAAAATTATCTGCTGTATTACATTTATGACTTTGATGGGCGTAACAAAAATAAATGCCCAGGACACCTGGGCAAAAGAGAATCCCGCCACTGAGCCGAGCACCCGAACATTTAACAGGCTTGCTCAAATCGGTCCCGACAAAATACTTATGTTTGGAGGTGCTAATCCTTACGGTTTAGATCCGTACTCCATGAATGATACCTGGATCTACACGATTAGTACCAAAACATGGATGGAGATGTTACCCCCCACCATGCCCACGGGTCATATATTAACCCCTCGTGGCAATTTTGGGCTGGCATATATTGGTGACGACAAAGTGCTTTTGTATGGTGGTGATAGTTACACAGAAGTTGTAATTGGAGGAACCTGGATCTTTGATCTCAGTGATAATACCTGGACTGAAATGGCTACTTCAACCTCCCCGGGATTGAGGTATCTCTCCTCGATGGCTTATATCGGTAATAACGAGGTGGTTTTATTTGGAGGATCGACTAGTTTTATTGAACCCAATTCAACTAATGATACCTGGGTTTATAATTATGTAACAAATACCTGGACCGAAAAATTTCCTGCAACTGTACCTGGTAAACGTATTCTTCATGCCATGTGCAATATTGGGGGCGATAAAGTAATGATGAATGATGGAACAAGGTCTGATTTATCGGGTAATTTTATATATGACGAGACCTGGGTATATGATGGCAGCGAAAATAACTGGGAATTAAAAAATCCTGTCGGCGGCCCGGGGGCGCATCAGCGCCATGGTTTGGCATCTTTAGGTGGAGATAAAGCTTTATGGTTTGAAGGTACCAGTTGGATCTATGATCTGAGCGAGAATTCATGGACCTACTCAGCGGCCACCACAGCTTATACTTTCTGGGGAGAACCGGGTTTGGCCTCAGCGGGTACCAACAAGGTATTGGCATTTGGAGGTACACCACGGCCCAGCGAAACCTGGTTATTTACCTCCGGCTGCAGCATAACTGTATCCGCCGGTGCAGATGAACATTTACTTTTTGGCTATCCACCTGCCCAATGTAAAACAAAAACAGCCGTGGTAACAGGGGGCGCTGCACCCTTCACGTATAATTGGACACTTGACCGGGCATTGCTAACAGGAGAAACAATGACCGGAGCCAATACTGCATCAGTTACTATTTGCCTGATGGATACTACAGAACTTTGTGTTATGGTTACTGATGCTGGTTCATGCACAGCTTCTGATTGTGCCACCATCTTTGCTGAGGATGTAAGATGTTTTGCCGGGAATAATCAAAAAACAACTATTTGCCATAATGGTAATACCATCTGTGTAGATAACAGTGCTGTTCCTGCACACCTTGCGCATGGAGATCATGTGGGACCTTGTACCGTTGGTTTTGCAGAAATTGAAACAAAAGAACCAGAAGACAAAAACATCAAACAGGGATTCAGTGTATCTCCTAATCCGGGTAATGGCAGCATTAATATAATTATCGATCAAACAGAAAATGCAAACCGTATGATCAGGATAATAGACATGAACGGCGTGGTTGTAAAACAAATAGAAGCCAGGCTGCAGCGCCAATTTAGTATTGCCGTAAAACCAGGGATGTACCAGGTTGAAGTGTTCAGCGATAAGCTGCTGGTTGAAAAGAAAAAGGTTGTTGTGTTTTAGGTAGCAAAAAATAAAGAGGAGTATCCCCGGTATACTCTACAATTGAATATTAAAAATTAAAAATGTTCAATGCTCAATGTTCAACACTCGTTGCTCAAATAAAAAAGCCTCCGTTTTTTAACGGAGGCTTTAATAATATTGAACAAGGAACAAGGAACGTTGAATCATGAAGTGCCTCCGATCGGCATTCTGTGTTCCTTGTTCATTATTCGATATTCATTCGCTGTAGGGGAAGGGATCGAACCTTCACGAGGCAGTTAGTTGTAGCACAAAGTTCGGTGGTCGACCCCGGTCATTTTTATTCGCCTTGCGGCGTACAAAATGGCTCTATGCTATATTTATCCTGTTATCCTCACCCCCGAGACAAGGGGGCATGTCTGCCATGCTTACGCAATTTCATCACCCCACAATTTTTAAGAACTTCAAAGTAATTACTGATTGCTTTGATAACACAAAACTAAGGCAAATG
>JBDSXS010000163.1:0-4662 GCA_039926045.1 Ferruginibacter sp. | reverse complement strand
TTCTTCAGCAAATACAATATCGAGATCACGGGGTATCGATGCTTTACCTTATTATATTTAGCGGGTAATGTTGGCGGACTATTCCTGATAGCCATCATCCAGGCATTTACCAGCAGCAAAGAGGTTGACTGGATGGAAAGAAAGCGGTAGTATTCATATAATGTGTCTGACCGCTGCGAGTGGTTTTAAATTTTAAATCAGTATATGCCAGGTAATACCTGACTCTATAAGAATATTTGTAGCGGTCTGACACATAAATAATTCCCCCCGAAGAATCGGGGGGAATTTTCTTTAACCCTTAAAACAACCAACATGAAACCTGTTGGAGCTTAACTGTATTATATACGGCTAAATGATGTTAAAGGTTGTGTAGGTTCAATAAATATTATGTTAAAGCAATTTCCAGCACCTGCTGCATTGTTTTTACGTAATGGAATTTGATGCCTTTTATATACTGGTGGTTTATTTCCATCACATCTTTTTCATTTTGCCAGCACATGATGATCTCTTTTAAACCTGCCCTGCGGGCTGCCAAAACCTTTTCTTTAATACCGCCTACAGGCAAGACCTGTCCACGTAACGTGATCTCACCCGTCATAGCCAGGTAAGGTTTTATTTTGCGGCCGGTAAAAGCGCTTGCCAATGCCGATAACATGGTAATACCGGCACTTGGCCCGTCTTTGGGCACTGCACCTTCGGGCACATGTATATGAACATCTTTCTTATTAAATTCTGACGGGGAAATATCTACTTTTTTGCAATTGGCTTCCAGGTAGGTGAGTGCAGTACTTGCGCTTTCCTTCATCACATTTCCCAGGTTACCGGTAAGTTTCAATTCGCCCTTGCCTTCGCTTAACTGTGTTTCAATAAATAAAATGTCACCACCAACATAGGTCCAGGCCAATCCCACCGCTACCCCGGGCATATTGGCGATCTTATACAGGTCGTTACTGTATTTGGGCTTGCCAAGTATCTTTTCTACATCATTATTGGTGATGGTGGCTTTTAGTTTTCCTTTAATTACATATTCCTTTGCCTGGTACCGCATAACGCTGGCGAGTTGCCTGTCTAATTCCCGTACACCGCTTTCTCTTGTATAATCCTGGATCATTTTTTCCAGCACGGTATCACTTAATTTAAAGGGAATGTTGGTGAGGCCATGCATTTCCTTTTGCTTGGGCATTAAATGGCGTTTGGCGATCTCGATCTTTTCTTCCACGGCATAACCGCTCAGGTCAATGATCTCAAGCCTGTCTTTTAAAGCAACAGGAATATTGCTTAAGTTATTTGCTGTAGCAATGAATAAAACCTTGCTCAGGTCATATTCCAGCTCCAGGTAATTATCATAAAAAGTATTGTTCTGTTCAGGGTCCAAAACCTCCAGCAGGGCTGAAGAAGGGTCTCCACGGTGATCGCTGCCAACCTTATCGATCTCATCCAGTATCATTACCGGGTTACTCGATTTTACTTTTCGTATGGATTGCAGGATACGGCCGGGCATAGCACCGATATAGGTTTTGCGGTGGCCCCTTATCTCGCTCTCATCATGTAAGCCCCCAAGGCTTACCCGTACATATTTTCTTTGTATGGCAGCAGCAATGCTTTTTCCAAGGCTGGTTTTACCAATACCTGGAGGCCCCAAAAAACAAAGTATCGGCGATTTCATATCACCCTTTAATTTTAAAACGGCCAGGTATTCTAAAATACGTTCTTTGATCTTATGCATACCATAATGATCCTGGTCGAGCACTTTTTTGGCTTTTTTCAGGTCATAGGAATCCTCGGTGTACTCATCCCAGGGCAGGTCAAGCATCAGGTCCAGGTGGTTGTACACAACTGAATAGTCAGGTGTAGAAGGGTGCATACGTTCTAATTTTTCGGCACCTTTGGTAAACATCTCTTTTGCAGCAGCAGGCCATTTTTTGTGCTCTGCTTTTTTCAGCATTTCTTTTACTTCAGCTACATTATCGCCACCCAGTTCATCTTTGATGGCCTTCATCTGCTGTTGTAAAAAGTATTCACGCTGCTGCTTATCCAGTTCGGCCCTGGTCTTATTGGTCACTTTATTCTTAAGTTCGGTGTATTGCAGTTCAGTCTGCATTAAATTCATCAGCAGTTCGGCCCTTGCTTTAATATTACTGATCTCAAGCAAACGCTGCTTTTCTTTTATGTCGCTGTTTAAATTGCTGCTTACAAAATGAATTAAAAAGGAAGGGTTCTCAATATTCTTTAAAATGATAGCCGCTTCACTCGGCAGGTTGGGAGAGAGGTTAATGATCTGTCCTGCCAGGTCCTTAATGCTGCCGATCATGGCATCAAAATCAGGATCGTCTTTTAAAACCTCATCCGTTAATACGGTTATTTTAGCTTTAAAATACGGATCATCAGTTGTTATCTCATCGATCTTGCAACGCTTACGTCCCTGGATGATGATCGTTGTTCCGCCATCAGGCATTTTGATCAGCTTCGCAATTTTTGCAACGGTACCAATATCTTCAAGATCGCTCACAGTCGGTTCTTCAACATTACTGTCTTTTTGCGCCACCACCCCAATCAATTTGTCAGTCTTATATGCGTCAGTTACTGCTTTAATACTCTTATCCCTTCCCACGGTGATCGGAATTACAACCCCTGGAAAGAGCACTGTATTTCTTAAAGCTAAAAGGGGGATATTCTCTGGAATAGGCTGATCATCAGCACTTCCATCATCATCTTCATTAAGGGGAATGATCGGCATGAACTCCATTTCATCTTCCTGTCCCTGCAAATAAAACTTTTTATCCATAGTCTTCTCAATATATAGTCAAAATGTCAAAAGCCCACAGTTTATTGACTTTTTTTGTGTGGGTTTGTATAGGGTCAATATTAATGCCAATAAAGAAAAAGCTGTTTAGCTTTTAGCCTTTAGCTGTTAGTCGAGTACATTGCTAATGGCTAACAGCTAATAGCTAGAGGCTTATCCTTACTTTTGCAATCCATGTATATTAAATGTACCGATAAAGAACTGGAAGTATTAAAAAAGGTTGCACTTTCTGCAGAAGAACTTGGCATGCCATGCTATTTGATCGGGGGATTTGTACGGGATAAAATCTTAGGCCGAAACACGAAAGATATGGATATCGTTTGTGTAGGTGATGGGATTGAACTGGCGGCAAAAGTTGCTGAAAAATTCCTACCCCGGCCTGAAGTGAATTTCTTTAAGAATTTTGGTACGGCTCAGATAATAATAAGGTTAACAAAAAAAGAAAAGAGTACTGAAGATTTAGGGTCTTCCAATACTCCAGTTCCTTCCCCTTCGGGGAAGGGTTGGGATGGGGCTATAGAATTCGTAGGTGCACGTAAAGAAAGTTACAATTACGACAGCCGTAAGCCTGCTGTTCAAACAGGTACTATTGAAGATGACCAAAACCGCCGCGACTTCACCATCAATGCTATGGCCATAAGCTTAAATAAAGCTGATTTTGGTGAATTGGTGGATCCCTTTAATGGCATTAAGGACCTGGAATTAAAAAATATTCAAACACCATTAACCCCGGCTCAAACATTCAGTGATGATCCGTTGAGGATGATGAGGGCCATTCGTTTTGCAAGCCAGTTAAATTTTACTATATATCCCAAAACATTTGCTGCCATAATTGAAAATGCTGAGCGTATAAAAATTGTAAGCGGAGAAAGAATTGCCGATGAACTAAACAAGATACTGATGAGCGATAAACCATCAGTAGGGTTTGACCTGTTGTATAAAAGTGGTCTGCTCAAAATTATCTTCCCGCAAATGGTTGACCTGGCAGGCGCCGAATATATTGACGGGATGGGGCATAAGGATAATTTTTATCATACCATTCAGGTGGTTGACAATATCGCAAAAAATACGGATGACCTCTGGTTGCGTTGGGCAGCAGTATTACATGATATTGCAAAACCGGCCACCAAAAAATTTGAAGAAGGGCATGGCTGGACATTTCATAGCCATGAAGTGATTGGCGGGAGAATGGTGCCCAAAATATTCACCCAGCTCAAACTGCCTCAAAATGAAAAAATGAAATTTGTAAGGAAGATTGTTGAGCTCCACTTAAGGCCCATCAGTCTTACCAAAGAGAATATTACAGACAGTGCCATCCGGAGATTATTATATGATGCAGGGGAGGATTTTGATGCATTGATGACCTTGTGCGAAGCTGACATCACGTCAAAAAATAAGAATAAGGTAAAGCGTTTCCTGGAAAATTTTGAAATGGTGCGTCAACGCTGTGCCGAAGTGGAAGAAAAAGATCATTTGCGCAACTGGCAGCCTCCAATAACAGGAGAAATGATCATGGAAACTTTCAACCTGCAACCATCACGGCCCGTAGGAGATCTAAAAAATGCGATACGTGAAGCTATATTGGACGGGCTGATCCCCAATGAGTATGAAGCTGCTCATAGTTTTATGTTGGAAAAGGCGAAGGAATTAGGAATTGGTAATTAGGGATTGGGTCTTAAACCAGTCAGACTCCTGAGTTAGGTATAAACTCTGTAATTTGAGGGCCTAATTTCCAATCCCTAATTTCTAATTCCTTGCATTTGATTCATAATTCTTAATTTTACCCCATGGCTATTTTACGATTCAGAATATATTGGGAAGACGATGACAGTGTGTACCGGGATATTGCTATACGGCAT